>JAPOLP010000270.1 GCA_029977045.1 Planctomycetota bacterium | reverse complement strand
GAAGCGCCGTGCCCAGGCGGGTTGCATGTTCGCGTTGTACTGCTGAGCCCAGGCAGGCTGCGGTTCGGGCATCTGGGCGAGGATGATGAAGTCGCCGGCCCGCTCGGCCGCCGCCGCGTACTGCGGTCCTTCGTACAGTTCCGCCGCCAGAAACATCGTGTCGATCAGGTCGGCGATCGTGTCGTCGTTGAACGTGTAGTAGCTGCGGTAATCGAGCTTCGGATACTCGCGCGGCCAGGTTTCCGGATACGACGCCTTCAGCACGGGGAAGTCATCCGGATTCGGCGACTCGGAAAAACGCTGCGGCCAGGCTCCGTTGGGGTACTGAGCTTTCAACAGCGACGCCAGCGCGTAGTTAACGCAGGAGTGGATCGCCTGGTCGTGGCGTTCGAGCACCGTGTCGAGCTTCATCAGGAACCGCAGCGCCGACTGAGTGTTGTCGTCGTCGAGCGTCGTGACGTTCTTCGCCTTCGATGACCGCCTTTCGCCGGCCTTCACATCGACCAGAAACTGCCAGTCGGAACGTTCCTTCGCGTCGAATTCGAGCCGGTAGTCCCAGCCGCCCGAGACAAGCTGTGTCTGCGCGAGCGCGTGCCCGGCGGCCTTTGCCGCGTCCAGCAGAACGGGCTCGCCACAAAGCAGGTACGCTTCGAGAAGTGCCTCGCCGACAGTCGGCGTTCCCGGAGGCTGCACCCAGGCCTGCGTGGCAGTCGCTCCGTTCTCGCCCTCGCGCAGCTTCAGATCGGAGCTGTACTGCCAGAGGTACGCACCCGACGCCGAAACGTCGTCTCTGAAGAAACCCACGGCCTTCCGCAGAGTCTGCTGAGCCTGCTCATGTGAGACGGGATCAGCGGCGGTCGCCGGTCGATGGCTCGCTATCAACGAAACCAGCAATGCGAGAATGCCCCTCGCGAGGGGAGAAGCAGTCGGTCTCATATCGGGTTCCGGATTCCGAAAAGTGTGGCTCTGTCGCCGCTTCGCGGCTCAGAATCAGGGGCAAGATTCGAGTCCGTGAGCTGACGCCCACGGCTATGTTCTGCCGCCGCTTCGCGGCGATTTACGCAGGAATCACGCGGATTTGTCGCGTCCGGACGGCGCAGATTCCAGCATCAACGGATCGGAATGTGAGAGTCCGATCGCGGAAATCGGCTTCGGAATTGATTGCGGAGCCCGGTTTGGGTTCAATGTTCCGCTTCCCCCGGCGGTTCTCTGGCCGGGCAACCGTTCTGAAATCAACGGGGCACTCTCGCCCATGAGCCGTTCGGCGATACTCGACAGGCTGCGAAGCCGGATTCCGATCATCGCTCCCTCGATGCTGAAGTGCGACTTCGGCAATCTGCACCGGGAGATTGAACTGCTGGACGCCGCGGATTCCGCCGTCCTGCATCTCGACGTGATGGACGGGCACTTTGTTCCGAACCTGTCCTACGGGCCGATGGTGATCGAACGGCTGCGTCCCATGACGGACGCGATCTTCGACGCTCACCTGATGATTTCCGAGCCGGGCCGGTATCTCGACGAGTACCTCAAGGCCGGCTGCGAGGCCATCACCTTTCACTACGAAGCGGTTCCGGACGCCGGGCCGCTGCTGCGACGGATTCGCGATGCCGAACGGCTGGCCGGACTGGCCATCAATCCCGGCACGCCCGTCGAAGCGATCGAGCAGTTTCTGCCGGACTGCGACCTGGTGCTCGTGATGAGCGTTGAGCCGGGTTTCGGTGGGCAGAAATTCATTCCGACCGCACTGGATAAGCTGCGGCGTCTTCGTGAACTGACTCCTCCGGAGACGGTGCTCTCAGTGGACGGCGGCATTGGTCCTGCGACCATCGCCGACTGTGCCGCAGCGGGAGCCGAACTGTTTGTTGCCGGCAGTGCTATTTTCGACGAAGTCGATTACGGCACCGCCATCTGCGAGCTGACAAGTCTCGCAACAGGTACTGATGTCAAAGAAATGGCTCTACGCGACGAGTGACGATCCTGAGCCGATGGGCAAATGTCGCGTCCCGACCGCCCGTGGCGGCTGGGGAGTCGCCCCGTCAGCTCTTCCCTGTAACGAGATAAGTTAATGTCCACAGTCGTTCTGGTACGGCCAGGGTGTACTGACTTTGACGAGCAAAAGCGGATTCAGGGTTCTCTCGAACTGCCTCTCAACGATCGAGGCCAGTCGCAATTGGCGAAAGTCATTGACGCACTGCGCTCTCAGCCGGTTGAGGCAGTTCTGACTGGACCCTGCGAGCCGTGTGCCTCGGTCGCGGAAGCAATTGCCGACGCGCTCGACCTGAAGCTCAAGGAACGTGACGACCTGCGCAACGTCGATCAGGGCCTCTGGCAGGGGCTGTGCGTCGATGAGGTGCGTCGCAAATTCCCCTCCGTGTTTCGGCAGTGGGAAGAGGCTCCGGAAACGGTCTGCCCGCCGAATGGTGAGACGACGACCGACGCGGTCGAACGGCTCGACATTGCCCTCAAGAAGCCGCTGAAGAAGTACGACTGCTTTGCCGTCGTTGCTTCCGAGCCACTCGCGAGTCTCATAAGCTTCACGCTTCGCGGCGAAGAGCCCGACGACCTGTGTTCGTCGCTGTTCGGCTGCTGCGACGACAACCTCGTCGAAGTGATCGAGACCAGCGGCACCAACGGACATCGGGTCGGCGTGAGCCATCTGATTCCGCTTGTCGCCAGTGTCAGCGCCGGCAGCGGCGACGATGCCTCCGACGAGTAAGTTTTCAGTCTTTGACGGACAAAACCGCCAGCCAGATTCGACGACGAGACGGCAACTGCGGATTTTCAACAACAGGCGGGTACTGGAATGAGCCGGATCAAGACGGATTCGGAATCGTGGCAGCAGAAGACCGGGGCCGTGAAACGCGGCGTGCCCGAAGGCCTCTGGACGCAGTGTCCCGGCTGCAAGGCGACCGTCTTTCAGCGTTCGGTCGACGAGAATCAGCGCGTCTGCCCGGAATGCGATCACCACTTCACCGTGCCGGGCCGCGTCCGTGTCGAGCAGCTTCTCGACGAGGACTCGTTCGAGGAGTGGTTCACTGACCTGCAGCCGGCCGACCCGCTGGGCTTTGTCGACAAAAAGCCGTACGCCGACCGACTGAAAGCCGAGCAGAAGCGGACGGGGCTCTCGGAAGCGTGCATGGCCGGCAAGGGGTACATGCGCGGCCGCCCGCTCGTGTTCGCACTGACGGACTCAGACTTCATCATGGGCAGCATGGGCTCCGTCGTCGGCGAGAAGCTGACGCGAGCCATTGAAGCTGCCACTGAGATGAAGCTACCGCTGATCATCCTCAGCGGGTCCGGCGGCGGTGCCCGAATGCACGAGGGCATCCTCTCGCTGATGCAGATGGGCAAGACGTCCGCCGCCCTGGCGAAGTTCCGCAAGGCTGGCGGGCTCTATATCTCGATCCTGACGAACCCGACGATGGGTGGCGTGGCCGCCAGCTTCGCGGCGCTGGGTGACATTATTCTCGCCGAGCCGAAAGCACTGATCGGTTTTGCCGGTCCGCGAGTCGTCAAGGCGACGGTTAACGAAGAACTGCCGCCGGGCTTTCAGACCAGTGAGTTCCTGCTGGAGTACGGCTTCGTCGACCGCATCGTACACCGGCACAATCTCCGCAGCGAAATCGCCCGCATCATCGACTACTGCGGCGGCTAGCGCAGATTCGCAGCGCAAAGTCGCCGAGGCATTGAGTTCGCAAAGTCAGGTCTCAAGAACCGAATACTTACGCCTGAAAGAGCCCACTCCTACTTTGCGATTCTCTGCGGCTTAGTGTCTTTGCGCTGCAGACAGCCTGCTTTGATTACTAACCCGCCGAGTCGCTCGCGATGGACTTCCTCAAGAAGCTGTTTCAGAAGAAACCGAAGGTCGTCATAACCGACGTCGAGAAACGGTTTCAGAAGATCGGGCAGGCCGGCAACGGCAGCATGTCGAAAGTCTGGCGAGCTCACGATTCCGTGTCTGGTCGCGAAGTCGTGCTCAAAGTGCTCGACAAAGTTCGCACGAAGAAGCTCGAAGCTCGCTTCGCGCCGCAGCTCAACAAGCCGACCGAAGGCGAAGTCGCCGTTCAGCTCAAGCACCCCAACATCGTCAACACGCTTGAGCACGGCATCACGACGAACGACGAGCAGTTTCTCGTCATGGAATACGTCGAAGGCGAGTCGCTCAGCTTTCTGATCGACATGCAGCACGAACTGCTGCGCAAGAACCGCCTGGGCATTATCATCCAGCTCGCTCAGGCCATCGACTACTTCCACAAGGCCGGCTGGATTCACCGCGATCTGTGCCCGCGCAACGTCATGGTGTCGAAAGAGGCCGAGGTCAAACTGATCGACTTCGGACTCGTCGTTCCCAACACGCCACCGTTTCAGGCTCCCGGAAACCGCACGGGCACCGCCAACTACATGGCTCCCGAGCTGATAAAGCGGCAGAAGACCGACCAGCGGATCGACATCTTCTCATTTGCGGTCACCTGCTTCGAGATGTTCACGAAGGAGCTTCCCTGGGACACCGGCGAAACTCTGGAGTCCGTGCTGCACCACATCAATCAGCCGCCCCGCGACATTCGCGAACGCTGCAAGGGCATCGACGAGGAAGTCGCGGCCACGATCATGAAGGGCCTCGAGAAGGACCCAAACGACCGCTGGCAGTCGATGGCCGAGATGCTGCTGTCGCTGAAGAAGACACGCGAACGCCTGCACCGCCAGGCAAAGCGGCGCAAGGCGAAACCCGAATAAGCTCCCGTTGAGAATCTCGTATCCACCGATGCCGACTCACCCGCCGAAACTCGACCGACCTGTCCGTCTTGCCGTTCTGATCTCCGGCGGCGGGACGACGCTGCTGAATCTGGTTGAGAAGATCCGCTCCGGCCAACTGGTCGCGGAAGTGCCGCTGGTCATTGCCAGCCGTGCCGACTGCAAGGGCGTCGAACGATCTGCTGCTCTGGAGTTGCCCTGCGAAGTCGTCTCGCGACGCGACTTTGATTCCGTCGAGGCTTTCAGCGACCGCATCTTCGGACTGTGCCGCGACGCGGACATCGACCTCGTGATCCTCGGCGGCTTTCTGAGTCTGATCCGGATCCCGGACGACTTCGCGGACCGCGTGATGAACATTCACCCGTCGCTGATCCCGGCCTTCTGCGGCAAGGGCTTTCACGGGCACCACGTCCACGAAGCCGTGCTCGCTCGCGGCACGCGAGTCAGCGGCTGCACCGTCCACTTTGCGAATAACGAATACGACGCCGGCCCCATCATCGTGCAGAAGGTCGTCCCGGTGCTCGACAGCGACGACGCTGACGCTCTGGCTTCCCGAGTCTTCGATGCCGAATGCGAAGCCTACCCGGAAGCCATTCGCCTGTTCGCGTCCGGCAGCCTGACCATCGACGGCCTGCGAGTCAGCCACAATCCACCTATGTCGAGCTGACAGGATTCTTCATCACAGAATGATGAGTTACAGAATCATGCTGTTTCTCATGATTCTGTGAGGTTCAGGCCAGCAGTTCCTGCACGACGCGGCATGGTTCGACGCCGGTCAGTCGCTGATCCAGTCCCTGGAACGGAAACGTAAACCGCGAGTGGTCGAAGCCCAGCAGGTGCAGGATCGTCGCGTGCAGATCGCGGACGTGGACGCGGTCCTGGATAACGTTGAAGCCGAAGTCGTCGCTTTCGCCGAGCGTCACGCCGCCTTTGATTCCGCCACCAGCCAGCCACATCGTGAAGGCGTTCGGGTGGTGATCGCGGCCGTCGTTTCCGCCGCCCTGCACCATCGGAGTCCGGCCGAACTCGCCGCCCCAGACGATCAGTGTGTTTTCCAGCAGGCCGCGTTCCTTCAGATCCTTGATCAGCGCCGCACAGGCTTGCTCGGTGTCCTTGCAGTTCTCCTTGAGCCCGTTGACCAGGTTGCCGTGCTGGTCCCAGGCCTCGTGAAAGATCTCGACAAACCGCACGCCGCGTTCGACCAGCCGACGAGCGAGCAGGCAGGAACTCGCAAACGATGACTTGCCGGGTTCGGCACCATAAGCGTCCAGAACGTGCTTCGGTTCGGCAGAGAGTTCCATCAGCTCCGGCGCGCTGGACTGCATCCGGTAAGCCATCTCGAACGAGTTGATTCGTGTCAGAATCTCCGGGTCACCAGTGGCTGCGTAACGCTGGTTGTTGAGAGCGTTCAGCGCGTCGAGCGATCGCCGCTGCAGTGAGTCATCGATTCCCGCCGGGTTCGACAGATACAGCACCGGGTCGCCGGTGTTGCGGAACTGGACGCCCTGGTAAACCGACGGCAGATACCCGCTGCCCCAGTTCGCGCTGCCGCCGCTGGGACCTTTCTTGCCCGTGCTGAATACGACAAAGCCCGGCAGATCCTGCGACTCGCTTCCAAGGCCGTACAGAGTCCAGGCACCAAGGCTCGGCTTCCCGAACTGCTGCGACCCGGTACTCATTTCAAGCTGCCCCGGCGCGTGGTTGAACGCGTCGGTGACCATCGACTTGACGATCGCAATGTCGTCTGCGACTTCGGCCATGTGCGGCAGAATTTCGGACATCTCCTGCCCGGATTCGCCATGCCTGGCGAACTTGAACTTCGGTCCCAGCAGCACGGAGTTCGGACTGATGAACGCCGCGCGGTAATCCCTGATCAACTCTTCCGGAGGCAACGTCCCGTTGTACTTCGCCAGCTGCGGCTTATTGTCGTACAGCTCCAGGTGCGAAGGAGCTCCAGCCATAAACAGGTAGATCACGTTCTTCGCCCGCGGTGCATGATGCGTCTTCTGAGCCGTCCCGGCAGCGGAGACTGCCGACTCTTTCTGCAGAAGCTGCCCCAGCGCGACGGAACCCAGTCCAACCGCACAATCCTTCAGAAACCAGCGACGGGCTTGTGGAGTAAACATGGCTATTCCTTCGTGATGGCTTCGTCGAGGTTGAGGATCACGCGGCTGACGATCGTCCAGGCGGCTCGTTCCGGTGCGGCAACGGTTTCCGTTTCCGGAGTGGCGTCCCCGACAAGACCGCTTGCCTGTTCTGCGGCTTCGGCTTTCGAGAACCGCTCGCGGGCATCGGCGAGCAACTTTGTGAGAACGTCGAGTTCGGCCTCGGTCGGTGGTCGAGTCACTGCTCGACGGAACGCAAACGTCAGACGTTCGGCATCCGTGTTGTCGTTCTTTGCCAGTGTCTCCGCAGCGAGTGCTCGAGCTGACTCGACGAACAACG
>JAPOLP010000437.1 GCA_029977045.1 Planctomycetota bacterium | reverse complement strand
GACAAAGGCAATTCCATGGGCAACCTGAAACTGAATCAGCCGTCTGGGCATGGGGCGACGCGGCAAGTGACGCATCAGCCATCCCGAAACGTGGTCACACAGAAATACGGAAAGTTTCGACCGACTGACCCACCAGGCCTGCACTCGCTGCTGCTGACGTTTCGCCGATGTTGAACGCTGGCTCCAGAACGTTTCGATGTCGGCAGTGACGCCGTACTCACGCATCTCTTCATGAAGCTGAGACATTCGCCACAGCAGGCAGGCAAACATCGCCAGTGATCCGGCCATCAGAAGAACGGCAGGTTGTGAAGCGGTCTTGTGAAAAAACGTCAGGAAGGCCCACCGCACCACGGCGTCCGGGGCTCCGAAGCTCAGCCACATCAATCCGCCGATTACGCTGAACGTCAGCAGTGCCGACTGAAAATAACCCGTGCCGAAGAGCAGGACCGCTACCGCCGCCACCAAGGACAGCATTCCGAAGAATGAACCATCACTTCCCAGCGTGACAATCAGCGAGAGTGCGCAACACATCGCCGCGAGAATGAGGCTGGCAGCAGTGAGGTGGGGTGCGGCGAACCCGGGGATGACTCGTGACCGGGTATCTGCAACCTGGGCTCGAACGTGCATTGCCAGCGTCGGGACAATCATGAACAACGGGCAGAAGAGCATTAGCAGCGGAGAGCCGCCTCGCGTCATTCCTGGTTTCTGAGAAACCGTCTTTTGCGAATGCCTGATCCGGGTGTCTGGCAACTGAGATCTCAGGCCGTTGACGGCTTCCTGCGAGAGACCCGTGTCGCGCAGCGACAGATGCTGAAGCTGCTTCATCTGCGACAGCGATTGTGCGTTGTCTCCACTAAGAGCAACGTCTTTGAAATGCAGCGATGTCAGTGACGTCATCCTGGGCAGAACCGACAGGTCCAGAGCTGAGTCGACCTGCAGATCTTCAAGAATCAGAGTGGGCAGGTCTGTCATCTCCGCAAGTGCGGAGAGTCGTTCCTGATCCAGCCGGCTGCCACGAAGCGTCAGACTTTTCAAATTCGCCGCGCAGGCGAGCGTCTTCAAATCCGTTGCTGTAACGGGAACCCACTCCAGTCGCAGGCCGATCAGCGAAGGCAGTTCGGAAATCCGCTTCAACGCACCGGAACCCGTTGCGGTTGCCGCCAGGTCGACTGTGATCAGTGCCTCGCTGTTGTTGCTCAGCAGTTCGAGTACCGCATCATCAGTGGCGGCGTGCCCCTGCAGTGCGAGCATTCGGGCTTTCTCCGGCAACCTCGCGCTGGCACGCTCAAATGGCTGGAATCCTGATCCGTTAACCATCCACTGATTGGACAGGACGACTGTCGGCTGAGCCGCCGACAGGTCTGTTGGCTGGTTGTTTCGTGCTTTGAGAAAATCGCCGACCTGAAAGGCGGGAAACAGCATGAACAGAAACGCCGGCAGGAGCAGCAGGAGTGTTCGACGCGACGTGTAGGTCGAAACGACAGCCAGTAGCTGCTGGCAGAACATCAGAGGCGGACGGCGATATGTGGGGACGTGGCTCATGCTTCTGTCCCTGCTGCTACTGCCTGAAGAGGCTCGGCTGAGTGCAGTTCCAGGAAGATCTCTTCGAGACTCAAATCCTCAACCTGCACTTCGGCATCCCAGCGAGTCTGCAGTTCGCTGAGCATCGATTCCGAAGCATCCGGAACCGCGACGAGCGCGTGACGGCCGCTGACTTCGCACCGCAGCGCATCACGAATCGCAAACGTTTCCGGGAGGTTGCTGCTTGCGGAGATGCGCAGCCGCTTGACGCCGTTTTTCAGGGTGTCGAGCGGGGCTGTCGTAGACGAGCTTGCCGTCTTTGACGAAGACGACCCGGTCGGCGACGCGTTCAACATCCGACGTGATGTGCGTTGAGAAGACGATCGACCGCTGCGGGTCGTGTGCGATCTCCAGGAGTGTCCGCAGAAACTCACGTCGTGCAGCCGGGTCGAGTGCCGCGACGGGTTCGTCAAGAATCAGCAGTTGTGGCTCGTGTCCCAGTGCCAGAACGAGTGCCAGTTTCTGCTGCTGGCCCTGCGAGAGGGGGCCGACTCGTTCGTTGACTGGCAGGTCCCAGTGGCTGAGCAGTTTGTGCGCAAAGTTCGAATTCCAGTTCGGATAGAACGAACCGACGTAGTCGACAACGCCACCGACTTTCATCCACGGATACAGGTTGATGTCCTGCCCGACGTAGCCGATCCGCGCCTTGCTCTCGCTGCTCAGATGCCACGGATCCTCGTTGAAGACACTGATGTCTCCCGACGTCGGCTTCAACAGGCCGAGCACGCACTTCAGCAGAGTCGATTTGCCGGCCCCGTTTTTACCGAGAAGCCCGACGACAGAGCCTTCGGGAATCGTCAGATCGATCTCGTTGAGAACCTGCTTCGTCCCAAAGCTCTTGCACAAGCCGGATACGCGGACGACATCTTCGGTACTCATGATTTTCTCTCCCGCAGAACGGAGCGAACAACGTCCAGAATCTGCTCGTCCGTGAGCCCCAGCTGCTGGCCGCGCGTGACGAGTGGGTCGGCCAGCGGCGTCAGATCGAGCTTCCGTTCCCGCACCGTGCCGCCGGAGACGGGCGGCGCGACGCGCATCCCGGTCCCTCGTTCCCGCTCCAGCAGTCCTTCGGCTTCCAGCCGGCTCCAGGCCTTGGAAACCGTCATCATGTTGACGTTCAACTCGTCAGCCATCTGACGAACGCTGGGCAGCAGGTCCCCGGCAACAAGCTGTCCGCTGGCAATCATCGCGCGAACCTGGTCCATCAACTGCCGGTAAATCGGCACGCCGGACGACGGGTTGACAGCGAATTGAAGAGACGGATTCACCATGGCCTGCTTGTATGTGTGTCGTATGACGGTAATGCACCTGTCGCGAGCGTCAAGGCAAAAACCATTTCAACAGAGCACAGCCCGTTTCAGGCCGGGAAACAGGAAACAGCGGTTGTGGTCACGACCATTCAGCTCGCGGCGAGGCTGAAGCAGCGTGAGGAATCAGGATGACATTTGCCTGGCGTGCGACGCGAGGATTCAAGGAGGCGGGCCAGAGACGATCGACTCGTCTGGCGAACCGGAAGCCCGGTGAGAGTTCTCAACTGGCTGTTGACGAAATGACCGGCAGCAGGTTTCAGGTGCTGTCGGAGAGCCATTGCCTGCTGCGGCCAGAACTATGATTTGGAGAGTTGTTCACAAGCCAGAGGGTCTTCCAGGCGATGAGACAACTCTTCGATCTCGGCCAGCAGGGAGCTGACGGTCGGGAGCTGACGGTCGACGGATGCCTGTTCGAGCTGGTAGGACGGTACGGTGAGGCAGCCAAAGCCCGCTGATCCGCCAGCGTCTTTCTGCCAGTAGGCGTGTTCCCGCAGCGAGTCGCAGTCAGCGTTCAGCAGAGCTGCCTGCATCTGATCGATGCGGCCTGCCAGTTCTTCCAGAAAGTCGCTGATAAGTTCTGCGAAGTTCGGCAGCTCGACCGGGTGCGTAGAGAGAATGGGCACGACAGCGACGTGCCGTTTGACGATCATCGGCTCGCTTGTCGCGGGGGCAGTCCTGGCAGTCGGAGATGAGTCTGCAACCAGCTGACCCTGTGCGTTGTCAGCGTTCACCGGAGTGCCGCAGCATGGATGGCCGGCGCCTTCCAGCACCAGGTTCAACAGTTTCCGGTTTGTCGCTCCGTCTTCGCACAGCAGGAACCGGATTCAACAGAGGTCCGTCATCTTTGACGTGTCCGAACCACAGCTCCGGTTTTCAACTACACTTGGGGTTGCATCCCGTCTTACCAACGAGGCATCCGTCTGTTCGAGCCAGTCAATCGGTACGCCGTCGAGCGAGCCGGTTTCCAGAGTCATTCGGAGTGCGCTGCCGACTTGCTGCTGGCTGGTCACCGCAATGTTGCCGCCCAGGGCTCGGACAATGTGGCGACAGATCGTCAGTCCGAGCCCGGTTCCACAAAAGTGACGGGTGATCGAATTGTCTGCCTGATCGAACGGCGTAAAGATGCCATCCAGATAATCCGGTGAGATGCCAATGCCTGTGTCACGGACTTCGATGATGGATCGTGGCTCTTCAGCACTCACATCAACCGATGCCGCCACAGTGACACTGCCGGACTCCGTGAACTTGATCGCGTTACCGACCAGGTTGATCAGCAGCTGCCGGAACCGCATCGGATCGGGATGCAATTTGGTCTCGACCTTCACGCGGAGCCCGACACTCAGTCGTCCAGCAGAATGATCGGCAGATCGTCGTCGTCACCTGATCCCAGCCACGCATCGGAGAGGTCGCCCTGAGGAGTCGCCCCGTCGTCGAGAGGCTGTTCATCGGCAGCCGCAGATTCACCTGAGTCCTCTGCGGCCACAGCGCCCAGGTCGAGTGGTATGTCGAGGTTCAGCGGTTCGGCCAGTTCGAGCACTCCGGATTCGGCTGCCGGTGGCTCGGATTTGTGATCGCGCTTGCGTTCCCGACGAGCTGCGTCAAGTTCGGCCTCGAGTTCCTCTCGACGGACGCGCGGCAGACGCGGTGCCGATGCTTCGACGATAAAGCTGTCGTCTTCTTCCGGAATGGCGACCGGCTGGTCTCCGTCTGGCTGTGCGGCGATTCCAACCTTGCGAACACGGCGACCGCCGGCTTCGTGTTCGTCGCTGACCGGCTGTTGAGGTGCGGGAATTCCGGACTTATCCGGCTTCGCTATGCCATTCCGGTCGACCTGTTTGACGGCATACTTCAGATCGGCGATCGACAGTTCGTCGCCGGCGCGAATGCGGCCTTCCCGTTCGACGCGGTGACCGTTGATCCAGACGCCGTTAGTGCTGCCCAGGTCGCGGATGAAGAGTTTGTCGTCGACGCAGGCGATCAGGCAGTGGTTCCGCGAGACCTTGCGGCTTTCCGTCAGCACGACATCGCAGTCCGGATTGCGACCAATCAGCAGGACGGGCTTGTCCAGCTTGATCGGCTCTCCGGCGGCTACGGGTATCAGACGGATCGGCATCGGTACGGAATCTCACGGTCGCGTGACAGCGGCACGAGTCTGTGCAGGAGCTGACAGAAAGTCTACCAGCAACAGCTGGGTTTTGTGGTTCGGCGCGGGCCCGCCTGAAGAAATCAGGAGTGCGAACCATGTGGCGCTGCGATGGCGCGATTACTCCAGAGTGGGATAGCGTACGAATTGCAGCAGCGAGTGCCGTCGGACGAGCTTCCCTGGTGAAATCGTGCCGATCGCTGCTGGCAGGAACTGTCCAGTCGGTATGATCAGCACGTTCCCACTTACTTGTCACCTTCGGCCTGTCACCTTCGCGGACATCTCGATTCCTGATGGCTCAGTCGGATTCCAAACACGCTTACGTTCGTCAGCCCCGCACGCTGCGTCTGCCGATCACGCTCAGCGTGATCCTGATGACGCTCAACGTGACGCTGATGGTCTGCTGGATCATCCTGCTGGCGCGCAGCGGATCGTGGAGCGTTCTGACGATCGGCACGGTAGTTTTCGCGCTGATCCTCGTCGGCCTGATCGTCTACCT
>JAPOLP010000648.1 GCA_029977045.1 Planctomycetota bacterium | reverse complement strand
TCTCCTGCTGAGTCTCGTGCATGGCCTGGGACTCTTCTCGGGTGCGTCTGCCCAGACGCTCGATAAGGAACAGCGTGAGGAACTCAAAGAGATCGAAAAGAGCCTGGTCCCGGTCGGGCGAATGATCATCAAGAAGGAGTACGAACAGGCCGAGCAAATACTGAACGAGGCTCAGAAGGGCGTCGAACGAATCGAGAAGTTCGCTCAGCTGCCGGTCGGCAATCGATTGACGGCTGCCGTTCGCAAGACCATCTCGTCACAGCGTCACACTCTCGAACTGAAACGCGACCCGGCTGCCGCCAGGGAAAAGAGCCTGGTCAGCTTCGTCAAGCACGTCGCACCGATCCTCAATAAGAAGTGCGTGAGCTGCCACGCGGAAAGCCCGCAGGGCGGCCTGCGGCTCAACACCTTCGAGAATATGAAGAAGGGCGGTCGCAGTGGCCCGCTGCTGATTCCGGGGAACGCGAACAACAGCCTGTTCATGCTGCGGCTCTGCACCCCGAACTCCCGAGCCCGAATGCCGAAGAACGACGACGCACTTTCAGCCGCCGAACGCAACGTCGTCGGCCTGTGGATTCAGCAGGGCGCTCGCTACGACGCCGAACACGAAGACACGGAACTCGAAGACCTGATCGAGCCTCCGGATGACCTGCCGCCGCTGCAGGCCTGGCGTCCGACCGGCAAGGAGTCGGTGTCGTTCAAGCGGGACATTTCGCCGTGGATTGTCACCTACTGCCTGCGTTGCCACACGGGCAAGAAGCCCAAGGGCGGCCTGTCGATGGATTCCTACGATGCCCTCCGACGCGGCGGCGACAGCGGCCCGGCGATCATTCCCGGTCGACCCGAAGAAAGCCCGATGTATCAGCTCGTCGGCAGCTTCGACGCGACGCGAAGAATGCCCGCCAACACGTCGCGGCTGGAGCGCCGCAACTGGGACGACCTGGGAGTCTGGATCCACGAAGGCGCGACGTTCGATGGCGGCGAGGATCCGAAGATGCTGCTCCGGGCTTTGACGCCTGATCCGGAAGACGTCGCCCGTGACAAGCTCGCAAAGATGTCTCCCGAAGAACTGGCCAAGTACCGCGAGTAGCGAACGGGGCAGCAGTGGTCCGAGGCATTCGCTGACGAGATGCCGAAGACCGCCACAACGACCGACCTGCTGCTCTACGGAAACGTTTCAGCGGAGCAGATCGAGACGCTCGCGGCCCAGGCGGAGGAACATCTGGCGAAACTCCGCGAAATGTTCGCCATCGAAGACCCCGAGACTCCGCTGTGGAAAGGTCGGCTGGCGGTCTTCATTCTGAAGTCTCGGTCTGACTTTGAAGAGTTCGCCGAGAAGGTGACGCAGCGGCGAGTCTTTGACGACAACCACTCCGTCAGCCGTCTCGACACGACTCTGGAAGATGCCTACCTGGTGCTCTATCTGCCGCCGGAAGCAGGAGCCGATGACGAAGCCTCGCCACCTCTGAGTTTCATGCTGGCCAGCGAGCTGACAGCCCTGCACCTGCTGCAGCAACCCAAGGCCTTCCCGCAGTGGTTCACGCTGGGGTTCGGTACCGCCCTCGCAGCAAGGTCCGCGAAGAACGACGACCCCTGGGTGCTGTCGCAGTATGCCGCGTCGATTGAACCACTCAAGGCGATCACGAGGCCGGCGGACATCTTCAAGGACGGCGTGTTCTTCTCGGATGAAGAAGCTCGGCCCGTGTCTCAGACGCTCGTTCAGTTCCTGATCGAAAAAGGCGGGGGCGAACTGAAGCTCAGGAACTTCATAGAAGCATTTCAGAAGTCAGGCAGCGGGACGAGTTCGCTGCAGTTCGCGTACGGCGCCAGTCTGGACACTGTCGCTCGCAGTTACTTCGGCTGGATTCAGAACAAGGCAAAACCGCTGCTGAAGAAGTAGAGGCACCGGCCCGCCGCGATTGACCGACCAGAGGCGTCTCCATGAAACCCGTACAAGTTCTTTATGCCGGATTGTGGGTGGCTGCCGGAGCCTACGCATGGGTGTCCGGCCCGTGGAACGCCCCGGCTCCCCATTCGGCACCGGGGTCTCTGCAGACTGCCGGAAACACGCACGACGCCATGTTCCACATGCACCGCCCGCTGCATTCCGGCGGCAAGGTTATGATGGCTGGGCAGTTCCATCTGGAGCTGGCCAGCATGGCAGACGGCACGCACCGTCTCTGGGTCTCAGACGCGTTCCGCCAGGAACTCGACCCGGCAGAATTCACCGGTCGCCTACGTATCGCATCTGAATCTGGTGACGCCACGGAAGTGGACTTCGCGACTGCCGACGACGGAGCCAGTCTGCAGGCAGTCACGCCGCCACTTTCGGGGCAGGTGTGGCTGAGCGTCACCGGTCGCTGGGGCCAGACCGCCGACTTCGATCAGGTCAAGTTCTTCTGGGATTACGATCCCGATTTCGACCTGCCGGTTCCTCGCGGTCTGGACTCAATGATCCCCGTTCCGAGCGACAACCAGCTGAGCGCGGGCAAGATCGCGCTGGGCCACGACCTGTTCTTTTACCCGGTGTTGAGTGTCGACAACAGCGTCTCGTGCGCCACCTGCCATCAGCCCGAACATGGATTCGCCGAACCGCGTGCCATTACTCGCGGCGTCGAGGACCGCGCCGGTCGACGGAACACTCCCAGCGTGTTGAACTCCGCGTATCTGTCCTCGCTGTTCTGGGACGGTCGAGCGGTTTCGCTGGAAGAACAGGCTGTCGGACCGATCATCGCTCACGAGGAAATGGGGATCGCCAACGTGGCCTCCCTGCTCGAAAAGCTGGAAGAACCCTACGGCGACCGAATCCGCAAGGAGTTCGAGCGACATCTGTCACTTTCGACGATCGCGATGGCCATCGCGTCGTACGAACGAACTCTGCTTTCAGGCGATTCCGACTTTGACCGCTTTGAAGACGGAGACCAGGCCGCAATTTCGGAGGTCGCTCATCGAGGCCGTTCGCTGTTCTTTGGCAAGGCTCGCTGCGGCAACTGCCACGTGCCTCCGCTTTTCACCGATCTTGCGTTTCACAATCTCGGGGTCGGCTGGTCCGACGAGGGGCCATCCGATGCCGGACGGTTTGAAGCGACCGGCAAAGCCGAACATCGGGGAGCATTCAAGACTCCGTCGCTGCGCGATGTTTCCAGAACCGCTCCGTACATGCACGACGGCAGCCTGGCCACGCTGCGGGACGTCGTCGAGTTTTACAACAAGGGCTGCCGCCCGAATCCAGGCGTCTCACACATCGTCGGGCCGCTCAATCTGGCAGAGCCAGAGATCGACGAACTGGTTGCGTTCCTGCACACGCTCGACGGTCGGTTTAACGCCGACGGCCAGCAGCTCTCACGAATCGATCCGCAGGCCAGCAGCAGGCTGACCGCGTTCTCAAACGCCCGCCCCCGAACACTGCCTCTCCTGGCCGGTGAACTCTGCGGCCCTTCTTCCCTGATCGGACACTGACAGCCATGTTGACATCGATTCTTGAATCGTCGCTTCCGCCGCTCGCTCACGTGTCGTACGTCGTCGACCCGGAGAAGCTCCGCACGCTGGCCGGTACGGACTGGGAGTTTCTACTTTCGCCACTAAGCGACCCTCTGTACCTGACGCTGATCGTCGTCACGCTGGTCGTCACCGTGGCGCTGTTTGCGGCCTTTGAACTCGCGGCCCCGCTGCGAACCGGCTGCCGCCGCATCCACGACCGCTTTCTCAGTTACGAACCCTTCGTGCCGTTGATCCTGCGAACCGCGCTGGGAATCGCACTGATCGTTGCCGGGACCAAACAGGCGATCTATCTGCCCAACGTTCCGGGGCCTCAGGTCAGCACGCTGCAGGTCGTGCTGGGGTTCTGTCTGCTGGCCGGTTTCTCCATCCGCATCTGCGGCCTGGGAGCACTCGCCATCTTCTTTTTCGGGCTGTCACAAAGCGGTTATCTCCTGGGCACAATGGAATCCGCCGCGGCCGCGCTGATCGTGGCCGCCTACGGAGCGGCTCCGCCCAGCACCGACGACATCATGCAGCTTGATCCGCTCGCCAAAGTGCTGGCGCCCCTCTGGAAGTGGACTCAGAAGAACGCGGGCGTCGTTCTGCGACTGGCTCTGGGCAGCACGATGCTCTGGCTGGCCGTCACCGAGAAGGCAATGAATCCTCGCGTGTCCGAAGCCGTGGTTCTCGACTTCCAGCTTCAGGACGTGATCCCTGTCAGCT
>JAPOLP010000623.1 GCA_029977045.1 Planctomycetota bacterium | reverse complement strand
TCTGTGTGCGGTGACGGCGTCTCTGGCCGGCAGCGTTGTACACGCCGTGTCCGACGTTGTCTGGCACGTGCCAGGCTGCATGGCAATGACCGTACTGCTGGCAGCCTGTGCCTGCCGGATTTATCAGCTTCAGCGACTGCAGTTGACCGGCGACGAAGTGCGCGCGACACGCCGCGTGCCTCGGCTGGTTGCTTTTGCTGGAGCCTGCGGAGTGATCGCGCTCGGCGGCTGGATGGCGACAGTCTGGGGGCCTCGACTGTCTGCTGAACCTTACTGGTGGCAGTACCGGCGGCTGGCTCTGGCTGATCAGACTGGCAAGGGAGACCCGGCGGAAGATGGAGCGATGCTCAACGCCGATTCCGAAGCTGCCGCGCTGAGCAAAGCCAGCCACGAAGCGTCGCTCTTCAAACGGAAGCTGGTCGCTATTCGAGAAGCAGCCCGTCGCAATCCGTCAGACGCCCGTTTTCACGTTCGTCTGGGAATCCACTACGCGTCGCTGTTTCACACGCTGCAGGCTCGATCAGACAACGCGATGGCGCTGGTCATGATTCGCAATACGGCCAGGGAAAACGGATTTGAGTCGCAGACCGAAGTCCGAGAATGGCTGGAGAGAGCGGTTGCCGAAAACCTGCCATACGTTGACGCGGCGACTGCCCATTGTCTGCTGGCGGTCAGGCAGAATCCGCTCGAGGCGTTTGGCTATCTCTACCTCGCCGAGCTGGGTTTTCTGGTCGGCACGTCTGCGGACTTCGATCAGCAGTGCGTTGATCAGGCACTCAAAGTCAGGCCGTATAACGCACAGATTCTGTTCGCCGCCGGGCGTGAGGCGATCCTCAAGGGCGACGAGGAGACCTGGCAGTCAACGTGGAAAGCGGCGTTTCATCGCAATGAGTTTGTGCAGACTCAGATCATTCAGCAGCTCGTCGACTCGATCGACCTTCCAGTCGATCTGATCGTGCAGGAGTTTGAGCCGGATATCGATGCTCTCGAACGTCTGGCTCTCGCTGCTGAGCGGTCGAGTCGGCTTGACGAGCGAAACAAGGCGCTCGTTCTGCTGAGCGGGCAGCTTATCGAGCGTGCTCAGGAAGCTGAGAACCGGGACCGCATCGACGACTGGCTCAAGGCCGCCTGGGCGTTCGGGCAGCTTGAGGACAGTGAGCAGGTCACCCATTGCCTGACGGAGGCCCAGGCGGCATCGCCATCGAACTTTGTCGTCCGGCTCGAACTGGGGGCGTGGCTCGTGTCGCAGGGCAAGGCGGCGGAAGCCCGCGAACACCTGGAATGGTGCCTGAGATTTCAGCCCGACAACGCCAAGGCAAAGAACCTGCTGGCCGCCACTCAGCAGCGCCCGCGGAATATCCGACAGGTCAGCGGCCAGTCCGGGCTTATTCGTTGATGCCTTGGCTGCTGCCTGCGAGTGGCATTCGAGTGTCGGCATATCCAATCAGCCTCTTCTTTTGAGAGATGGCAGCCATGACGGAACGCATTCTGAGTATCTCCGGCCTGAGGGGCGTTGTCGGGAACGGGCTCGATCCTGAGTACCTGACGCGGTTCGCGGCGGCTCTGGGGACGATGTTCAACGGCGGTACGGTTGTGCTGAGCCGCGACGGACGGGCGACTGGCGAGATGGTCCGGCACGCGGTCATCGCCGGCCTGACGGCGACGGGCTGTCGCGTTGTCGATGCCGGAATCGCGACGACGCCAACGTGCGGAGTTCTGGTGACGCATCTCAAGGCCGCCGGCGGCCTGCAGATCACCGCGAGCCACAACCCGGTGCAGTGGAACGGCCTGAAACCGTTCTCGCCAGATGGTTCCGTATTCAATCGCGAACTTGGCGAGCGCCTGCTGAGCCTGCTGGATTCCGGCGAGTTCGGTTACGTCGGCTGGGATGCTCTTGGTTCGGTTGAGATCTGCGATGACGCCGCGGGGCCGCACATCGACCGTGTGCTGAAACTTGTCGATCCAGACGTGATTCGACAGCGGAAGTTCAAAGTCGTGCTCGACGTCAATCGCGGATCGGGAGCGGTTGCTGCGCCGCGACTGCTGGAGACACTCGGCTGCGAAGTTGTTGTGCTGGGCGGAACGCCGGATGGCCAGTTCGAGCATACTCCCGAGCCGCTCGAACAGAATCTCGGTGGTCTGTGCGAGGCCGTCCGTCAGCACGGAGCCGATGCCGGTTTTGCTGAAGATCCGGATGCGGATCGACTGGCCATCGTCGACAACAACGGACGCTACATCGGCGAGGAACTGACGCTGGCCCTGTGTGCCGACCACGTGCTTGCACGAACGCCGGGCGTGTTCGTCGTCAACGGTTCGACCAGCCGAGTCAACGCGGACATCGCGGAGAAGCACGGCTGCGAGTTTCACCGTTCGTGGGTCGGCGAGGCGAACGTCACCGCGATGATGCGGGAGAAGAACGCGATCCTCGGCGGTGAAGGCAACGGCGGCGTGATCGAGCCGCAGGTCGGTTACGTCCGCGACAGCTTCGTCTCGATGGCGTACGTGCTCGAAGGCCTGGCGATCGGTGACCGGACGCTTGCCGAGTGGGCGGATTCGCTGCCGTCATACGCGATCGTCAAGAACAAGATCGAATGCCCTCGCGAAAAGGTCGACGCCGCCTGCCAGGCTCTGCAGACAAAGTACGCCGACGCGACGCCGACAACCGGCGACGGCTTGCGGCTCGACTGGCCTGACCGCTGGGTGCAGGTTCGCGCGAGCAACACCGAACCAATCATCCGCGTCATCGCCGAAGCACCGGACGCGAACGCCGCAACCACCCTGTGCGACGACGCCGTCGCCACGGTCCGCGATGCCGTCTGAGCGGTAAGAGTCCTGTGGCTGAGTTTGCTGTGCAGCGTGCGTTGGTAGAATCCCGGCGTTGAATTCCAGGTCGCTCCAACGGTGCTTCATGAAAACCGAGACGAGAACTGTCCGCCGCTCCGCGATTACGTTTCTGCTGTCGCTGCTTGCCCTGCCGGCATTCGCCTTCGGTGCTGATGCCGAACCCTGCCCAGGAGCAGGCTGCACTCAGGCAGAGCTGAAATGGTTTGCCGACGAAGTCTGGGCGAAGGTGGGGGCACTCGAGTGCCTGAAGTGCCACAAGGTGGGCGGAGATGCCGAAGACACCGGTTTCGTCCTCAATGACCTGAGCCGGGCAACCGCGGCTGACCGCGAGAAGCTGCTGCAGAAGAATCGCGACGCGTTCGTTCGCGTGGCTCTCAAGCCGTCCGATGGAGAGGGCAGCTCGTCGTTGATGCTGACGAAGGTTGTCGGCGGACTGGACCACGGCGGCAAGACGGTGCTGAAACCGGACTCGGCTGGTTTTCGGATTCTCGACGAGTTCGTGCGGCGAATCACGAAGCCACGCACGGGACCGGGTTCCGAGCCGATCGCCGATCCGAACGCGCCGCCGTTCTTTGAAGGCGTTGTCATGCTCGACGATCGCCGACTGCTGCGGCGCGCGACGCTCTCTCTGGCGGGGCGATTGCCAACTGATGCTGAACTGCAGGCGGTTGCCGCAGGTGGGCTGCCTGCCGTCGGCCAGGTTCTCGATGGCGTGCTCAAGGAAGACGCTTTCTACGACCGGCTGCGGGAAGGCTTTAACGACATCTTCCTGCTGCAGGGCCTCAACGGGAATGCGGACACCGCGGTGCTCTCGTACGAGCACTTTGAGAAGACGCGGCTCTGGTATCAGAAACACGATCTGAACCACATCGAAGACGAGAAGGAACGGCGACAGGCTGGCTACAAACTCGCCAGGGAATACCGTGAGGCGCTGCTTGGCGAGCCGATGAAGCTGATCGAGCACATCGTGCGGAACGACCGGCCCTTCACGGAAATCGTCACGGCGGACTACATCATGGTCTCGCCGTATTCGGCTCGCGGGTACGGCGTGTTCGACGAACTGAAGGGTGAGTTCAACGATCCCGATGACCCGTTCGAGTACATCCCCGTCACGCTGAAGGCGCTCAAGGGCCGCAGCCAGCGCGAGGATCAGGAGTCAGCTACCGGCCAGTATCCGCACGCCGGGCTGCTCAGCATGTTTCAGTACCTCAGCCGTTACCCGACAACAGAAACGAACCGGAACCGCCTGCGGGCCCGGATGTACTACCAGCATTTTCTGGGTGTCGACGTTCT
Organism: Planctomycetota bacterium; assembly: GCA_029977045.1. Classification (GTDB taxonomy): domain Bacteria; phylum Planctomycetota; class Planctomycetia; order Planctomycetales; family Planctomycetaceae; genus JAPOLP01. Next base: position 180 of record JAPOLP010000623.1, on the reverse strand, counting down.
GGAACTTGCGGCACGAGTCTCAGACGCCGCATCAGTCACCTCGAAGTTCGAGATTCCGACGATGCAGGCATCCGAGTGCGTCGTATGTCACAAGACGCTCGACCCGATCGCGGGGATGTTTCAGGACTACTGGCGGTTTGAAGCGAACTTCGCGATCTACGGCAAGCGGAAAGAAGGCTG
>JAPOLP010000365.1 GCA_029977045.1 Planctomycetota bacterium | reverse complement strand
GGATGCTCCTCCAGAATTCTGAATCGAGCCGCAAACCGGTCGTTTCGATTCCAGGAGCATCCGTGTCGCGAATGAGTGTTCGCATCGACGCGCTCCCTTGCATCAGCCACAACCGGGTCGACTCACGACGCCCAATGAGGCGGTCCGGATTCTGATCGCTGCTGAGTTACATCACAAATGACTGATGGAAATTTCCGTGAAGACGGGATGTTTCGGACACACGTCGGCGTCTCACTTTTGAACGTCAGCCAATGTCATTCGGCGAGATTCCAGTTCAACAGCCGAAGTCCCCTCCTCCCGGTGGACGGTCGTGAGTTCAGGATCGCCCCGAATGCGAGCGAGAGGGAGCTACTCCGCGGCAGGAGCCCCGTTGCTTACGTCTCGAGTCCGGCCTTCCCCAACTGGCAGAACCGTTAAAGTCAACGTAATCGGAACGCCGATAAGCCCCGTGGAGAAACCAGGTACAGCCGGCCTGTGCGCGGTCGGAGCCGAATGCCGCGTCTCGAAACGAGTTATTGAGGTTTCGGCATGCGAGCAATTCCGGTCAGCGTGCGGGCGCGATTCAGTATTTTCGTTGGAGCGATCTGTGCTCTGGCATGCGCCGGCTGTTCGCAGACCGAGTACCGGCTGCAGGCGGATCAGGATGCTTACTGCCTGATCGACGAGCGGAACAACGACCCTCGCTGGTACACCGACGACTACAGCATCGAGATCGATCCGCGCAGCCGCTACTTCGACGTCTACGATCCCGATCACGCTCCGATGCCGTCCGACGATCCGGCGTCGCACGAGTATCTGCATCTGGTCGGCGGCCACAATGGCTGGGCTCACTGGCACGACAACGGCGAACGCGGCGAGCTTGAGAATCCGAACTGGCGTGAGGTACTCGGCGACTACATGCAGCTCACCGACGACGGCGCGGTGAAGCTCGAAATCGATTCCTCGCTGCGGCTGGCCTATGTGCACTCGCCACTGCACCAGAAGCAGCTCGAAGAGATGTATCTGTCGGCGCTTGATGTGTCGCTGCAGCGGTTCAATCTGGATACGCAGCTCTTCGCCAAGTTTGACACGGCGTTCACTCACGGCGGCGCTTTGACCGGCAATCCGAGCAGCAAGCTCAAAGTCGGACGCGACGGTACCGGCGAAGGCTCGTCAGTGTTCACAAAACAGAAGTTTGCGACCGCTGGCGAACTACTGGTTGGCTTCGCGAACTCGTTCGTGTTCGAGTTCTACGGCGGCGATACGAATCTGGCGTCGTCCCTGCTGAATTTCACGGTGACTCAGCCGCTGCTGCGCGGGGCTGGTCGAGACATCGGACTTGAATCACTGACTGCTCAGGAACGCGAGCTGCTTTCTAACCTGCGAGCCTACAGCCAGTTCCGGCAGGGGTTCTACACGCAGGTGGCGATCGGAGAACTCGGCGTCAACGGCCCAAACCGGAACGGGACATCGACGGACCTGCAATCGTTCTCGGGCCAGGGAGGCAACAACGGCTTCGTCGGCCTGCTACAGCAGCTCCAGCAGATTCGGAACACGGAAGACAATCTCGACCTGCAGGAACGCACGCGTGACCGGCTGGTGGCCCTGTACGACAACGAGCTGATCGATCTCGTGCAGGTTGACCAGTTCAATCAGAGCATCGAGACGACTCGAGCCAGCCTGCTCGACAGCGAGAACAATCTGAAGCTCGCGATGGACAGCTTCAAAACCGGAACGCTCGGACTGCCGCCCAGTCTTCCGGTTGATCTCGACCAGATGCTGATTGAGCCGTTTCAGCTCTTTCCGCGCGAAGCCAGTCCACTGTTGAATTCGCTGTTCGATCTCCAGACGCGGATTGGCGACGTCGCGGAACTGTTCGACCTGCTGGGCCGCGGTGCCACGCTGCAGGGGCAGCTTGCCGGACTGCCTGCGGATGGCGACGTCGATTCCGTCGGCGAGACGCTCGAGTCGATGCTGTTCTTTGCCGAGTCAATGCAGCGCCGGCTGCTTACGTTGAACGACGATCTTGATCAGCTCGCCAAGACCGCCGAGCAGCTTGATCCGCCGCTGACCGCGCGGGAGCAGGCACGCGTACTGCTTCTGCGGGAACGTCTGGAAGGAAACCCGGAAGCACTGAAGCAGCGTTTCCGCGTGATGCGGGCGCGGCTCGACGAGATCATTGAAGAACTTACCGAGGAGAACCGTGCTGGTTCCGTCGAGGCAATCGTGCCGGTGCTCACGGAGATGCTGCAGGTCAGCGAAGCCTGCCTCGCCGTGCAGGCGCGGACACGGGGCATCGCTTACGAACCGCAGGCGATTCTCGATGACGCTGAGCAGTTCATCGAACCCGTGCGACAGCTCTTCGAGCACGCTCGGGGTGACCTAGCGAGAATGGACGCCGTAGTCCCGGTTCGCGAGCAGACAATGGACGAACAGGCTCGGGATCAGTTTCGCCGCGAACGCGAGCGGCTGCACGAACGCATGTTTGATCTGGAAAAAGGCGAAGTCGGTTTCGATGTCTCGGTCGAACGGCTGCAGTTGCTGCGTGACGAGCTGACGCCCGAAACGCGAGTGCAAACGTTGCGCGGCCTGGTCGCGTGGGTGCAGTCGTTCCTGCAGGTGGTCGAGCGGCTGACGCTGGTTCCCGCTCAGGCCCGTCTGGAAGTCATCACTGTCGAGCCGATCGAGCTGGAGTCGCCCGTTGCGTTCCAGATCGCTCTGGCCAACCGGCTTGACTTCATGAACGGCCGCGCCGCGCTGGTTGATCGCTGGCGACAGATCCAGGTGAAGGCGGACGCTCTGCAGGCGGTCCTCAACATCTCGGCGTCGGGCGACCTGGGCACGGACGGTGACAATCTCGTCAAGTTCCGTGGTCCGAAGAGCAACCTGCAGTTGAAAGCCGAGTTCGACGCGCCGATCACGCGGCTCCGGGAACGCAACGAATACCGACAGGCGCTGATCGAGTATCAGCAGAATCGCCGGACACTCATCCAGTCGCACGATGAGCTGGAGAAAGGTCTGCGGGCTCTGCTGCGAACGCTCGAACAACGCCGGTTGCAGCTTGAGATTCAGCGTCGAGCCGTTGCCATCGCGATGCGCCGCGTCGACGAAACACAGCTCTCGCTGAACGAGCCGCCGGTTCAACTGCAGCCCGGGCAGCGAGCCCGGATCAGTCCGACGACAGCGATCAATCTGCTGAGTGCCCAGAGTTCGCTGCAGACGACGCAGAATGCGTTTCTGGGAGCGTGGCTGAATTTCTACACGGCTCGCATGAGGCTGTACCGCGAGCTGGGCATCATGGAACTCGACTCCGACGGGCACTGGATAGAAACGCCGATCGACGAAGCGCTGCAGCGACTGCCGAACAAGCCGCCTGGCTATCTCGACCAGGAACTGCCGCCGGATCTTCCGTCCGATCTTCTCGATGGTTACGGAGCCGGCGTGCCCGAACGCGCACCGGCAGCCGAAGAGGCCAGCGTCGTGCAGACAGTGAGCAACGCCGGAAAGAAGAGTCTCGAAGCCGTTCGAGCATCGATCAGTCGTCTGACAAGGCAGCCTGAGAGCCACAACGGCAAAGAAGATGCGAGCGCGACGCACTGGCATCCAACGACGCCAAAGTAGTGGTGGCTTCCAGCCGCCATCACAAGATCCTGTCGCGGCTGGAAGCCACCACTACTCTCGACGAATGCCTGCGGATCGCGTGGCAGGACGATAACTCGCCGCCGCGGACGTGCGGCCTCGAACGATTCGCCGAGACTGTCACGAAACGTGGGTCATTCCGGTCCCGCCTCCGACGCCGATCGCGAGGAAATGGCGAAAACCGGCACATCGATGTCTACGCCGGGCAGCAGTCGCCGGTTGCTCTGTAGAGCAGATTCGCTTGAATGTCAGTGGCATTCCAGTTGCCGCTTTCCGACGATTATCGCCCGGTGAGACACGCTTTCCGACTACCCGAAGCCCATGACGACTGAACCTCAATCCGATTCCCCTCCGCCGACCTCGCCTGCCAGCGAACCGGTCCGTGGCGGCAGTAGTGCTCCGGCCAGGAAGAGCTATACGCGGCTGTTCCTGACGCTCGGCGTGCTTGCGGTACTGATCTCGGCGGCGGTGCTGCTGCCGAATGCGTTGTCCTCGCAGGAAGACTCCGGCCCGAAGCTGACTCACACGATCGGTCGCGCCGACCTGAAGGTCACGGTGACTGAGCAGGGCACGCTGGAAAGTGCGAACAACACGGAAGTGAAGTGTGAGATTCGCGGCTTCAGTACCGTCACCTGGGTCATCCCGGCTGGTTCAGTCGTGCAGCCGGGTGATGAACTCGTGCGGCTCGACACGAAGGTGCTCGAAGAGCAGCACAGCCTGACGAAGACCAACACCTTTATCGCGCAGGCGACGCTCGAACAGACAAAGGCCAACGTGGCCAGTGCCGAAATCTCCATCGATGCGTACAAGGAAGGCATCTACCTGACCGAGCTGCAGCGGATGCAGGGCGAACTGGAAGGCCTCAAACGTGATCTGCGGACCGCTCGCAAAATGCACGCCCGATCGGAGTCGCTCTTTCGGCAGGGCTACGTGACCGAACTGGAAGTCGACGGCAACGCGTTCGCCGTCAAGCAGGCCGAACTGGAAGTGAAGGTCCAGGAAACCGAGATCAAGGTTCTCAAGGACTACACCCGCGCGAAGGAACTGGAAACGCGCGAGGGCAACCTGACGGCCAGCCGATCGAAACTGGCCGCCGACGAAGCCGGTCTGGCGATGGAGATCAAACGCCGCGACCGTGCCGCTCAGGAACTGCAATCCTGCGTCATCAAAGCGAAAACCGGCGGCCTGGTGATCTACCCGTCGGCAGCTGCCTGGAAACGCACGCCGGACATCACCGAAGGCGCGACCGTCCGCAAGGACCAGGTCCTGCTGCTGATGCCTGACCTGGAAACGATGCAGGTCAAGGTTGGCATCCACGAATCCATCGTCGATCGCGTCCAGCCGGGCCAGAAGGCCATCGTCACGCTGCCGGACCGGACACTGGAGGCCGAAGTCACGAAGGTCGCGACGGTCACGAAGCCGGCCGGCTGGTGGACGGGCAACGTCGTCAAGTACGACACAATCATCGCCCTTCCCGCTGACGCCGGTCTGAAACCGGGCATGAGTGCCGAGGTCGAGGTCATCCTGGCCGTTCACGAAAACGTCCTGACCGTACCGGTCGCGGCGGTCGTCGAAACTGAAAAGGGATCGTTCTGCTGGGTGAAGACGCCCCAGGGCACGTCGCGGCGTCTGCTGAAACTCGGCGACAGCAACGACGTGTTCATTGTCGTTGAAGCCGGACTGGCCGAAGGCGACGAGGTCGTGCTCAACCCGACCGCCCTGATCGAAGAAGCCCGCAGGGATGCGAAGTCGACGCTTGAGGAAACTGTGATTGAAGCCGACGACCAGCCAACTCCCGAATCCAACTGACCCATGAAGCGACTCCTGATCTTCATCGGCGTACTGGCCATTGCCGGCGGAACGGCAGCGGTCATTCTCGCGAAACCGGACGCGTCGATCTCGCTCGACGGCGTGACGACACATCGCGTTACGCGCGGCACGCTGCAGGTCACGGTTACCGAACAGGGCACACTCGAAAGCTCCAGCAACACCGAGATCAAATGCAGAGTCCGCGGCGACAACACCATCATCTCGGTCGTCGAAAGCGGCACTCAGGTGCAGGCGGGCGATGAACTCGTCCGGCTGGATACGCTGGGGATCGAAGAGGAAATCAGCGAGCGGACCAAGTTCGCGCATCTGGCGGAATCGGCAGCGGCACGGTCGAAGGCGGATGTCGAGGCGGCGCGGCTGGCGATTCTCGAATACGAAGACGGTCAGTTTGTCTCAGACCTGGCCACCCTGGAAAAGAACCGGGCGATTACCGAGTCCAATCTGCGTAACGCCCGCAACCGGCTGAGCCATACGCGGATGATGGCTCGCAGCGAGTACAAGAGCGAGCTGGATGTCGAGGAGAAAGAATTCGTCGTCGCTCAGGCCCAGCGCAGCCTCAACCTGATCGAGACTCAGATCGACGTCCTGAGAAAGTTCACGAAGGCGCAGCAACTCGCGCGGCTGAACGGCGAACTGAAAGCTGCCGAGGCTCTGCACGAAGCCGATGTCGAAACTGCGTTTGCTGATCGCTAGCGTTTGAAGCTGGCTGAAGAAGAACTCGAATTCTGCG
>JAPOLP010000265.1 GCA_029977045.1 Planctomycetota bacterium | reverse complement strand
CAACCGGCTGATCGACGAAACCAGCCCGTACCTGCAGCAGCATGCTTACAACCCGGTGGACTGGTTTCCGTGGGGTGACGAGGCGATTGCCCGGTCGAGGGAACTCGGTCGACCGATCTTTCTGTCGATCGGGTACTCGGCTTGCCACTGGTGCCACGTCATGGAGCACGAGAGCTTCGAGAACGACGCCATCGCGGCGATCATGAACGAGCACTATGTCTGCGTAAAAGTTGACCGCGAGGAACGACCGGACCTCGATCAGATCTACATGAATGCCGTGCAGCTTCTGACCGGCCAGGGCGGCTGGCCGATGTCCGTGTTCCTGACGCCCGACCTGAAGCCGTTCTTCGGAGGCACCTACTGGCCACCGACCGCTCGCTGGGGCCGGCCTGGTTTTCGCGAAGTTCTGCTGGCCGTCAACGATGCCTGGTCGAATCGCCGCGAGCGTGTCGAGTCGCAGTCGCAGGAGATCACCGAAGCTGTCGTGCGAGCCAGCGGCGTTCGCGCCGAACCGACTTCGTTGACCGAAGACCTGCTGCGCGGTGCCGAGAAGGATTTGCTGGCCGCTGTCGACCGGACAAACGGCGGTTTCGGAAGTGCTCCGAAGTTTCCGCATCCGATGGCGCTGCGCGTGCTGCTGAGATCCTGGAAGAGGTTTGGAAGCGAAGACTCGCTGGCCGCCGTCACGCAGACGCTCGACAAGATGGCTGCGGGAGGAATCTACGATCACCTGGGCGGCGGCTTCGCACGGTACTCGACCGACGCCCGCTGGCTGGTCCCGCACTTTGAGAAGATGCTCTATGACAACGCATTGCTGGTGCCCGCGTATCTCGAAGCGTTTCAGGCAACGGGCAATGCCGACTACGCACGAGTCGTCCGCGAGACGCTCGATTACGTCCTCCGCGAAATGACTCAGCCGGAAGGCGGTTTCTATTCAACGCAGGACGCCGACAGCGAAGGCGAGGAAGGCAAATTCTTCGTCTGGAGCGACGCCGACGTCCGCGACCTGCTCGGCGACGAAGCGGACGTCTTCTGCAAGTGCTACGACGTGACGCCGCCTGGCAACTGGGAGGGCAAGAACATTCTCAACCGGCCACGCTCGCACGCGCAGATGGCCGGACAACTGCAGCTTTCCGAGGACGCCCTCGAAGATGTCCTGTCCCGCTGCCGGGCGACGCTGTTTGAGACACGGTCAAAGCGAGTCGCTCCGGGCCGCGACGACAAGGTGCTGGCCTCGTGGAACGGAATGATGATCGCCGCGATGGCTCAGGCGGCCCGGGTCCTCAACGAACCAAAGTACGCCGACGCGGCCAGCGACGCAGCGAGGTTCAACCTGTCGACAATGCGTGATGACAGCGGGCGACTGCTGCACTCGTTCAAGGACGGACGAGCCCGCTTCAACGCGTACCTCGACGACTACGTCTGCCTGATCGACGGCCTCGTTGAACTGTTCCAGACGACGGGTGCGACCGAATGGCTGACGTCAGCCGTCGAACTGGCCGAACGTGTCTTCGAGCAGTTTGCCGATCCCGATGCCGGCGGCTTCTTCTACACGTCGGCGGATCACGAGCAGCTCATCACGCGGTCGAAAGACGGCATGGATAATGCGACGCCCTCCGGCAACGGCATGGCCGCCTATGCTCTGCTGCGACTCGGTCGCCTGACCTCGCGAGCTGACATTGAAGACCAGGCCATCAAGACGCTCGAAGCCCTTTCCGGCCAGATCAACCAAATGGCCATGGCCAGCGGTCAGTCTTTGATGGCCCTCGACTTCCTGATTGGCCCCGCCTGGGAATCCGTTCTGATCGAAGGCGACGACTTGACGGAAAATGCCCGAGTCCGCGAGTCCCTCAACCAGCCCTTCGAACCCAACCGGCTCCTCGCCGTCCGTTCCGCAACCGCCGAACCGAGCCACCTCACTCTATTTGAAAACCGGACAGCCATTAATGGCCGAGCAACTCTCTACCGCTGCCAGCAAGGCACCTGTCAGCAACCGCTGGTCGGTGTTGAAGCAATCGATGACAGGTAGGCCGGATCAAGCGCAGCGCCGCTCCGGCAATTGTTGACCTGCGGCATCGCTGCCGGAACATCGTCGCTGCGCTCCTTGGTCCGGCCTACGGCTGGGCACCGGCCATTCGCCGCGTGATCACAGTTCGCCATCGAGGGCCATCTGGTGGAAGCAGTGGGTGATGGAGTCCTGGTTTTCCAGCAGCCAGTCGATTGACGGTTCGTTCCGCATGGCTTTGCGGATGGCCTTGGCGATGGCCTCGCGGTGAGTCCGGAACAGGATTTCGTGGTCGATCTCTTCCGTCACGACGCTCGGGTCCAGCCAGACGGAGGCGATGATGCCCAGGTCGTTGGCCTTCTCTTTGGGGATGTCGCCAGCGCGAACGGCGTCGAGCACTCCGTTGGCGATCGCGGCCTGCACGGTACCCATCAGGATGTTGGTGTACTTCGTGCTGGTGACGGTGACCTTGCTGACCATCACGGTCGTGGGTCGGACCTGGACGTCGCAGTTGAGGATCGCGAAGACTTTCGAGTGGCCTCGATTCTGGTCGCCGATCATGTTGGCGATGGCCTGTCCGACGGGGCCGTCGAGTTCGCCGATGACAACTTCCGGCTCGGCAGCCGACCAGACCGCTTCGTCCTCGACCAGTGCTTCGCCCGTCCGCATCACAATTCGTTCGCTCATCAGGTTGTTTCTTTCCAAAGAGAGCAGCGGCACTCCGCGACGCAGCACGCCCCGCAGCGGAAGCGTCCAGTCTCTGCGTCGAAAGCCACTGACGCGCGGGAGTGTTACCGGTTGCGACCCGGCCTTCAATCGCCGGGCAGGAGAAGCTTCTTCCGCGATGTCTTGCTGAAATCTCACACAAAGGCACGAAGGCACAAAGGGAGGATGACGGACGGCGCGGGAAGCTGGCAGTGAATTTCTTCGTGCCTTTGTGCCTTCGTGTGAGCATTCATCCGGCCGGTGGAAACTGGCCCGGCCTGACTGTCTACCGATCCAGATGAAACAGCCGCTTCATGGCGTCGAGCAGGCCGTGTGGGGTGCCTTCTTTGGCTTCCTCGCGAAGGGCTTCCAGCGGCGGGTGCAGCAGTTTGTTGACTATGCGGGCCAGGCTCTGTTGGATGTTGTCAAGGTCCGCATCGTCGAGGTGCGAGAGCCGGTTTCGCAGGCGGGCGAACTCTTCCATGCTGATTTCGTGCCAGCCTTCGCGCAGCCGTTTGATGATCGGCCCGGTCGCGCGGTGGTAGACCTCCTGCATGAAGCCGTCGGTCTCTTCGTCGATGATCTTCAGAGCCGCGTCGATCTCGCGGGCACGAGCCTTCCGGTTGCGTTCACAGGTCGCTTCCAGGTCGTCGATGTCGTACAGGAAGACGTTGTCGTCGATGCCGCCGACGTCGGGGGCGAAGTCACGCGGGGCTCCGAGGTCGAGAATGAACACCGGCTTGCGGCCCGAGACTTTGCGGACCGCCTTGAAACGCGGCACGTCGACGATCGGCTGCGTCGCTCCCGTCGTGCTGACAATGACGTCCGCCTTGCTGAGCCATTCGTCGAGCGCTTCGATTGGCTGCGTTTTCGCCCCCTCGAATTCGGCAGCCAGCTTCGCGGCACGTTCCGGGCTGCGGTTGATGATGACGATCTCGCGGACACCTTCGGACTTCAGGTACCGCAGCGTCTCTTCGGCCATCTCGCCGGCGCCGATGATCAGCACCAGCTTGTCGTCAAAGCGGTCGAAGATGCTCTTACCGAATTCGCCGACGGCGACGCTGGCGATCGAGACTCGGCCTTCGACGATTTTCGTTTCCGTGCGAACGCGGCCGGAAACACTGATCGCTCTCTGAATCATCGCGTGCGTCAGCGGACCACAGGCGTTGTTTTCCTGAGCGTACTTGTAGGCTTCCTTGACCTGCGTGACGATCTGCGGCTCGCCGAGCACCATGCTGTCGAGGCTTGACGTCACCTGGAACAGATGCCGCACGGCGTCCGGACCGGTGCGTTCGAGGAAGTCCTCAATAAATTCGTCGATCTGAATGTTGTGGAAGTCGGCGAAGAACTCGGCCAGCTCGCGGTGCGACGGAGCGTCGTCCGCTGATTCCTGTGCGGTGTAAAGCTCGATCCGGTTGCACGTCGACAGCACCACCGCCTCGGCTCGCGGAAACCGCGACCGCAATTCGCCATACGCCTGTGTCAGACGGTCGGCCGGAAAGGCCAGCCGCTCACGCAGACTCAGGTCGGCAGTCTGATGGTTGCAGTAGACGACTTGCAGAATCACGACGACAGCAACGAATGCAGGATCGGGACGGAGCGACCGAGGCCGGTCGCAGTATTCGGAGGGAAGCGGGACAGTCTACCCGGACACTTTGACAATGTCGCCGGACTGGCGTGCCCGGGCTGTTTTGAGGCTCAAATCCCGGAAATCCGCGTGGTTTGCCCGCGTCTTGCGAGGCGACTACAAATCGTGCGAAGACGCACAACGGTCACTCAACAACGAAATCCACTCACTTCGAGCGAACTGATGAACGACGCGGAACTTAAGGCCTGCCTGGACGCAATCACGGACCCGGAAATCGGGCGAACGCTCGGCGAGCTGGGTATGGTCAAGCAGGCGAGCCTCGCTGACGGCACGCCGAAAGTCGAAATCGAGCTGCCGACACCGGCTTACCCGGATCGTGAGCGGCTGACCGACCTGGCGAACTCGGCGATTCGAGCGAAAGCCGCGGACGCACCGGCGGCGGACGTTACGTTTTCGTGGAAGGTCAAAGGTCCTGAGACCGGCGGCAAGATCGGGCTGCGGGTTAAGAACGTCATCGCGGTCGGAAGCGGTAAGGGCGGCGTTGGTAAGAGCACGACGGCGACGATGCTCGCTTACGGGCTGAATTCCTTCGGCGCGAAAGTCGGCCTGATGGACGCTGACGTTTACGGCCCGAGTATCCCGCACCTGTGCGGAGCAAGCGGCGAGCCAGCTGTCACGGAAGCACCCGGCGCCGAGGGCGGCATGGTCCAGCGGATCCTGCCGATCGAAAAGGATGGCCTGAAGCTGCTCTCGATCGGCTTCATGATCAAACCGGAACAGGCGGTTGTCTGGCGCGGCCCGATGCTGCACAAGCTGCTGACGCAGTTCCTTGCTCAGACCGAATGGGGCGAACTCGACTACCTGATCATCGACCTGCCGCCAGGTACGGGCGACGTTTCCCTGACGCTGTCGCAGTTGCTGGGCCTGTCCGGAGCCGTTGTTGTCTGCACGCCGCAGAAAGTCGCACTGCTCGACGCGGTCAAGGCGATCAGCATGTTCGGCCAGGTCAACATCCCGGTTCTGGGCATCGTCGAGAATATGACCGGCGAGATCTTCGGACGCGGCGGCGCGAAGCAGCAGGCAGAAGACTCCGGCGTCCCGTTCCTCGGCGAGATGCCGATCGACGCCAGCATCCGCCAGCTCGGCGACGACGGTCGCATGTCCGAAATCTTCAGCGACGCCTGCCCGGTCCACGACGAACTGCGCAAGGTCTGCCAGAACATCGCCATGCAGGTCGCGAAAGCTCAACTGACGGCGCCGCAGTTGCCGCAGCTCGAAGTGCTGTAAATCAAATCTGAAACAGACTTCTGATGGGGCTGGGCAGACACAAAATCATTGATCAAAAAATGATGAAGGCCGGAATGATTTTGTGACCAATGATTCTGTCGGTTGAGCACTTCAAACAATGCCCGGGTGCCAACTGTCAGGCGGTCATTCCGTGTGCTGCGGTCAGAATTCAACGGTTTCTATTTCGTTGAGCGACGCGCCATTGCGGTCCTTCTCTGAAAGCATTGGCTCGCCGTCGAGCGGCCACTCGATCGCAACCGTCGGATCGTCCCAGCGCAGGCAGCGTTCGTGCTCGGGGGCGTAGTAGTCGGTGCACTTGTAGACGAAGTCAGCGACCTCGCTGAGCACCAGGAATCCGTGTGCGAACCCGGGCGGGATCCAGAGCTGGTTTTTCCTCTCGGCTGACAGCACGACTCCAACCCAGCGCCCGAACGTCTCGCTGCGTCGACGCAGGTCGACAGCGACGTCAAAGACCTCGCCGCTCATGGCTTGAACCAGCTTGCCCTGCGACTGCTGCACCTGGTAGTGCAGCCCACGCAGGATGCCGCGCCGCGATCGCGACCAGTTGTCCTGCACGAAGCTCGTTGGAATTCCGTGCTCGGTGTATCTGCGTGCCGAGTAAGTTTCCAGAAAGAAGCCGCGTTCGTCTCCGTGGACGGTCGGCAGGATCTCTTTGACGTCCGGGATGTCCGTGTCCCGTACCTGCATCGTGAAACTCCGTTAAGAGACGCGTGTTAGTCATTAAGTGTGGCCGGGGCTGGAGCGAGGCCCCGGTCTGACGTTCCAGTGAGCAGAAGTCCGGGGCTTCCTTCGCAGGCTCAGTCCAGCCTCGGCCAGCCGTGACTTAATTGGCTGTCTGCCAGCTCGCGGAGTCTATCGAGCCGGAAGCCGCTGCGCAGCTTTCCTCACCCGACATTTCCGCGGATTGTCGCGAACGATTATGACGGTCCGATCGATGCCACGTGGTGAAACGCGAGTCGCCACTCAGGACTCACTTCGGAATTGCCGAAGTTCCTGGTACGTTGGTCCATCGATTTCCCCTGCGCAGACAGCTGCAGCGGGTCACCATGCGAAGGCTCAACTCTTTCCTCAAAGTGGAACACTCTCGTGCGACTGTTTGGCTCATCATCGGACAAGGCGCTGCCCACGGAAGGTCTCGTTGACCTGATCGAAGAAATCCGCCTGCGAACGTGGGCTCGGCAGAACTACACCGAGCCGAAGAACCGAGTCGCCTCGTGGCCGAACATTGTCCATGACGAAATGGAGCGGCGGGATCTGGAACTCGAACGGCAGGCGGTTTGATTGTGTGTGCAGAACGCCTGACTCTGTTCTTAGAAACACATTTGGAACTAACGTCTCGATTGTGAGCACGAGATATTAGCCCCTTGCTTCAGCACGGGGTTTCAATGGTTGAAAAAACGTTGAATGGCCACGCCGGCCTGCCGCGAATGAGCGGGCCGGCGTGGCCATTCTTATTCTGTTTGGCGTCTGAAACGCCGACATAAATGTCGGGGCTAACAAGGACTCACACGACCGATTTCAGCATGTTGGTTGACCGTATTCCATATGTCAGGTTTTCAGGAAGAATCTCAAACAGATGAAACCGCACTCCGCCCTTGCGCTCGTCGTTAGCTGTCTGTTCGTTTCTCTGGCTCAAGCTGACGACCCCGCCGTCCGCATTGAACTCGACACATCGGAAGTT
>JAPOLP010000619.1 GCA_029977045.1 Planctomycetota bacterium | reverse complement strand
TACAGCCAGAACGTCCTTCGACACTCTATCGAGGTCTCGCACATTACGGGGCTGCTGGCCGATCAGATGGGCCTGGACGGAACGCTTGCCCGTCGAGCCGGCTTCCTGCACGACATCGGGAAAGCTGCCGACCACGAGATGGAAGGCGGACATCCGGCTGTCGGAGCGGAACTGCTCAAGCGGTACAACGAAGGCGAAGTCGTCGTTCACGCGGCAGCCGGCCATCACGACGACATCCGGCCTGAGTTCATCTACACGGTCCTGACGGCTGCTGCCGACGCAGCTTCCGCGTCGCGTCCCGGTGCTCGTCGCGAGAACCTGGAGAAGTACGTCAAGCGGCTGGAAGAACTTGAAGCGACCGCCTGTGGTTTCCCCGGCGTCGATCACGCCTACGCCGTCCAGGCGGGCCGCGAGATTCGAGTCATCGTCGACTCGGCTCAAGTCAACGACAACGAAGCCGCGAAGATGACGAAGGAGATCGCTCAGACGATCGAGGACAACCTCACCTACCCAGGCGAAGTCAAAGTCGTCGTCCTCCGCGAAACCAAAGTCGTCGAGTACGCGCGGTAAGCCCGCCTTCCGTAGGTTGGGTCTCTGACCCGACTCTCCGATTGAATGACCGTTGGGACGGAGTCCCAACCTACGGAAACCCAACCGGGCGGCTCGCGCCGCTCCGCTACTTTTTGTGACTACCGAGGAGCGACCTCCCTCTTCTGAATCCAACCTGACTCCGAAAGGACGCCGAACATGAATCGTCTCGCGATCGCTTTGCTGACTGGTTGTGGCTGCCTTCTGGCGGGACTCGCCGTCGGACTTCAGACGGGGGTCGCTCAGCCTGGACCAGGCGGCCTGCCAGGAGCGCGGCCTGAGATCGACGCCGCTCGGTTTCCGAGCCTGCAGGCGGCGTTCGACGCGATTCCCGAAGAGGGCGGTCTCGTCCGACTTCCAGCGGGCACGTTCGAGATCAATCAGCCGCTCGTCGTTCGCCGAGGCGACGTCGTCATTCAGGGAGCCGGTGGGGCGACGCACATCGTCAACAAAAACGAAGACGGCCAGCCGGCTCTGATCATTCAGCACGCCGACGGTGATAAGGTCAAAAAGGAAGACCGGCTGTGGCGAGTGATGCTCAGCAACTTCCGCATTACGGGCAACGAAAAGAGCGGCCACGGCATTCTGGCTCACCTGATCGAAGAGATTTTCATTCAGGGAGTCACGGTCAGCTACCACGGCGGCGACGGCATCCGGCTTGACCACTGCTACGAAGACCCTCGCGTCAGCGACAGCCTGATTACCTACAACAAGGCGGTCGGCCTAAACCTGCTGGGTTGTCACGACATTGTCGTCGCGGCGAATCAGTTCGAGGAAAATCAGGACGCTGTGCACTGCATCGACGGCTACAACCTGTGCATGACCGGCTGCTGCGTCGACGACCATCTGGGAGCCGGCGTCGTCATCGAGAACACGTACGGCTCAGTCGTCAGCGGGAACATGATCGAAGAGTGCAACGGAGCCGCTCTGATCATGGACCGCGACTGCTACGGCAACACGGTCAGCGCAAACGTCATTGCCCACAATGGAGCCGGCGTCGACCTGCGGGATGCTCACGGCTGCGCCGTCAGCGCGAACACGTTTACGATCATGAAGACCGACGCTGTCCGCATCGGCCCGAACAGCGGTCGCATCACGGTCACCGGCAACAACATTAGCAACAGCGACATCGGTGACGGCGTCAAACGCGGCACAGCCGACCTCGCCGCCGCCGGCATGACGATCGAATCAGCCAGCGACCTGGTCATCTCCGGTAACGTCTTCGCCAGCGTGAAGCCAAAAGCTGTCGAACTGAAAGGCGACGGAGCTTCGCGCGTCGTCTTCACCTCAAACCTGCTGAAAGACGTCGACAGCGATCACGACAAGCTGACTGAGTCCGTCGTCAGTGATGTGTTGAACGTCGAGTAGCCCTGTTCCGGCCCGAGTTGCGATGACGAATCTTCTGCTGACCACGCTGCTGCTGACGCAGATTTCTGAGCTTCCGGCGACCGAGATTCCGCTTTGGCCGGATCAGCCGCCGCAGTTTCTGGAGGATGCTCCGGCGGAAATACGGGACGAGCACGGGCGGATTCGGAATGTCTCGGTGCCGACGCTGATCCCGTTTCTCGCTCCAGAAGAGCAGCGGAACGGGATGGCGATTGTGATCTGCGCAGGCGGCGGTTACGGCGGGCACGATTTCAAGACGCACGTCATCTACGCGGCGGATGTCTTCAACCGGCTCGGCGTTTCCGTGATTGGGCTCAAGTACCGCACGCGACCGCCGCACAAGCTCGACAACGCCGGTATTCAGGCTCTCACACTGCTCGACGCCAAACGAGCCATGCGGCTGGTGCGGCACCACGCGAAAGAGTGGCAGCTCGATCCGAGCCGGATCGGCATCGCGGGTTACTCGGCCGGAGCCAATCTCACGATGAACCTCGCGGCCAATTTCGATCGAGGCAATCCAAACTCTGGCGATCCGGTCGAGCGACTCAGCAGTCGCCCGGACTTCGCGGTCGGCTGCGCGACCTGGCACTGGCGCAAGAAGGAATCGCCGTTCCGTTTCCCGAAAGACGCACCACCCGTCTACCTGGTCCACGCAACGAATGATGGCATCAACGGCGGCGCCCCGATCGAACTGCCGCGTCAGATCAAACACGATCTCGAAACACTCGGCGTCCCGGTCCGCATGGACGAATTCGACGTCGGCGCCCACGGCGTCGGCAACCTGATCCCTCAACGAGTCAAACACGGCTTCCCGCCGGCCAAATGGCCCCAACTTCTGCTGAGCTGGCTCGATGAGGCAATGCCAAAGCCGAGGGACTGAGACCGGCTTTCAGCCGCGAGGAAACTGACCGATGACAGCATTCGCTATCCGGAAGTCGATCCACCGACGAATCATCCTGCGGATGTGTCTCGTTGTTTCACTCGGGCTGAGCGTGTCGGTGCCGTCGTACGCCGGGGACTGGCCGTTCTGGCGTGGTGCGAATCACAACGATGTGTCTGGAGAAGATTCACGTTGGGATCAGCACAGCTGGCCGCCGAAAGATGCGGCCTGGAACGCAAAGGTCGGCGAAGGTGCAAGTGCTCCGGTGGTTGCTGACGGGAAGTTGTTCACGCTCGGTTGGTCTGACGGGGCCGATATGGTGGTGTGTTTCGACGCTACGTCGGGGAAGCAGTTGTGGGAGCAGTCGTATCCGTGCCCGCAGTACGGGCGTCGCAGTGAGGGCGACAAGGGGCTGTATTCCGGGCCGTCGGCCAGTCCGGCTTATGACCGCGAAACAGGGCTGCTTTACACGCTGAGTACCGACGGAGATCTGAACTGCTGGGACACGAAGCAGAATGGTGAGCGAGTCTGGCGCGTCAACTTCTATGACGCGTTTGACGTCCCGCAGCGTCCGCTGGTGGGCGATCGTCGGTTGCGGGATTACGGCTACACCGGGTCGCCGCTGATTCACGGTGACTGGCTGATCGCGGAAGTTGGCGACGACGAAGGTGCGTTGATCGGATTCGACAAACGCAGCGGGAAGCGCGTGTGGAGTTCCGAGTCAAGAGATCCTGCCGGGCACACCGGCGGACTTGTCCCGATGACTGTCGACAGTATCCCGTGCGTCGTCGCGCTGACGATCAGAAACCTGCTGGTGGTGCGACTTGATGAAGGCCACGTTGGCGAGACACTCGCCGAGTTTCCCTGGGTGACGGACTTTGCCAACAGCATCGCGACGCCGACGGTCTCGGGCAGTTCGGTCGTGATCACGTCCGAGTACAACCAGTACTCGATCTGCCGGATCGATGTATCACGCGACGGTGCGAAGCTCGCCTGGAAGGAGCCGTACGCGTCCGGAGTCTGCTCGCCGGTGATCCACAGGGGGCACATCTACTGGTGCTGGCGCGGTGTGTACTGTCTGGACTTTGAAACCGGCAGGCCGCTGTGGCGCGGTGGTGTCTTTGGGGATACGGCCTCGTGCCTGGTGACCAGTGACGATCGCCTGATCGTGTGGGCAGACCGGGGCGAACTCGTTCTCGCAGAGACGGCAACGCGATCACCAAAGCAGTACACGGAACTCGCACGGCGACGCGGCATCTTTCAGAGCGATGTCTGGCCGCACATCGTGCTCAGCGACGGACGGCTGTTCTGCAAAGACCGCAACGGGAATATCAAGTGCTTCAAGCTGTGACGGCCTCAGCCGCGGCGGATCCAGAGTTCGACGCCAGCCAGCTTCGCATCCGGATCGTCGACCTTGACCATGACCCGGTTGCGCCCCTGTGAGATGGCCTGCAGTGGGACTCGGCAG
>JAPOLP010000146.1 GCA_029977045.1 Planctomycetota bacterium | reverse complement strand
AGGGAACCGTCGCGGGATGACGTCGCCTTTGTTTTCCGGGTTGCCTCGGCGGAAGACGTTGACGTTGCGGAACTCGCCGTCTTTGTACTCCAGCCGCGTTGCATCAGCACCGTTCGGCTGCACATAGAGGGCTGCGTCGTAAACCGTGTGCGCCCACGGAGCTTCGTAGTTCGGCGTCTCGCTGCGAATCTTCGCCAGCTCGGCCTGCAGAGACTTTGCTTCGTCGGCTTCCTTGTCCTTGATCGCGTTCAGCTTTGCTTCGAGTGCTTCGGCCTGCGATCTCGCCTTTCGCACGACTGAGGCTTCCGGTTCGGGCAGCAGCGGCCGATCGCTGAGCTGCGTACTCGCGAAGACACCTGCCAGACCGTAGTAGTCGTCCATCGTGACTGGGTCGAACTTGTGATCGTGACAGCGGGCACAGGAGACGGTCAGCCCCAGAAACGTTCGCGACACTGCGTCGATGCGTTCGTCCCACTCTTCCGCGACGACGACTCGAATGACCTCCGGAGCCAGCTTCAACTCTTTCCAGTAAGTCGGGCTGAGTCCCAGGAAACCAAGCGCCGCATAGTCTGCCGGGTCGATGTCATCCATCAGATCCGCCGCGAGCTGCAGTCGCACAAACTGATAGAACGGCAGGTCCTCGTTCATCGCCTGGGCGATCCAGTCGCGGTACAGCCACGCCTGCCCGGTGCCCTTCAGCCAGCTCGCCGTCGTGTCGGTATACCGAGCCAGGTCGAGCCACACGCGTGCCCAACGCTCACCAAACTGCGGCGAAGCCAGCAGCCGGTCGACCAGACGATCCGTCGCGTCCGGTGCATCGTCAGCCAGAAATGCGTCGATGGTTTCCGGAGTCGGCGGCAGCCCGGTCAGATCGAAGTGCAGCCGCCGCACGAGCGTTCGCCTGTCGGCTGATGGTAGCAGTTCGGACTTAACGGCAGCCTGTTCGAGACGCTGCAGCACGTAGCGATCGATCGGGTTACTCACCGCTTCGACGTTCTGAATCTCGGGCGTGGTCGTTCTGCCCAGCGACTGAAACGCCCAGAACTGCCGACCGGCTTCGATGTCGATCTGCCCGCCAGACTTTCGCACAGCCTGCTCGCCGTACTCGGGAAACGCGGCGCCTTTGCGAATCCACTCTTCCAGGATGGCGACCTCAGCGGCAGGCATTCGGCCATCGGGCGGCATCTGCAGATCGGGATTGCGATACGTGACCGCTTCCAGCAGCAGGCTTGCTTCCGGCTTGCCGGCAACGACTGCTGCTCCTCGACTGCCGCCGCGTTTCAGCCCGACACTGGAATCGAGAATCAGATCGCCGTTCTCGGGACCAGTCTCGGCCGAGTGGCATTCGCCGCAACGCCGATGCAGCAAAGGGCGAACCTTCGACTCGAAGAACTCGATCGACTTCTCGTCAGCTTGAGCGGAAACATTCGCCGACGCGCAGATCAGCAATGCCGCGAGAAAGGGTTGTAGGGTGCGTGCAACGCACCATCGCATTGATGTTCTGGTGCGTTGCACGCACCCTACTAAGGCAGTTGTCTTCATAGCGTCAATCATCCGCGACGGCGACCAGCTGCTCAATCATCGCATCGACGATGACGTCGCCGGACTCAGCCGTGAATGGGAACTGGTTGCAGTATTTCGGTGACTGGTACGACGCGTACGTTTTGCGTTCGACGTCGTGAGCATCCGGCATGTAGCCGATTCGTCCGTTGGCGTAGCACGCCAGCATCAGGTGCTTGAACGGACTGCCTTCGCGGACTCGCAAAGCGAGCGTCGTAAAGAACTCGGACGAGTTACTGACAATCGCGAAGTCGCCGATTCGCAGTGCCTGAATCTCGGTGTCGAGTGTCTCCGGGCGAGTGTCCAGATCGACGAGCATCAGGTCGGTCCATGCCTGGTTGAAGCGGCACATGGCCGAGACGGCTTTCCATTCGTCGCCACCGTGCCGGGCGACCATATCGTCGGGACGGTTCGTCATGACTCGACCGATGGTGTCCTTCCAGCCGGTGACGTCCTTATCCCGCAGCCGCTGCAGAGCTTCCTCGCGGTCGTGGTCGATTTCCTCGCGCGTCCAGCGGCGAGTTGGGATATTTGCTCGGATTGAACTCGCTCCAAGTTGCGACGCGTCAACGGGTGTCGTCCGGCCAAGCAGCTCGACGGCGGCAGATCCAACGACATCGACAGGTTCTTCGCAGCGTTCGGGCGTCGAGAACTCGCGCAGGAAGTTGACGTCGCCGCAGGCTCCCTGCAGGTACAACGCGAGGCTGTCTGGAAACGCCGCTTCGATGCGGTCACAGATTCCGCCGGGAGCGTCGCGACTGACAGACCTCGGGCGCAGCACGGTTGCGATCGTTGGGTGAGCCTGAAAGCCGACGACAACCGCCATCACGGAGCCGTCCGCACGGTCGACTCGCAATGTCGTCAGCGTTGGATCAACGGGTCCGTTCTCGCGAGTTCGGTTAAAGGTCAGGCCGGTCACTTCAGTCGAACCAGCCGACAGCGACGCCTCTTCGCGAGACTGCCAGGCGGCGATGGCCGACTCGGCGGCCCTGTCGGCGGCCCAGGTCTCATAGTTCGGATCAACCTCTCCGACGCCCAGCAGCCCACCCGATGCCGGCGCGTTATGCGAGTGCTCGCAGCAAACCAGAATTACGGATTCGCTGAGGTCCGTCGCCGCGGCCACCTGTTCGCGAACTCGCCGGGTGAAGTCATCGCTGATCACCATCAGGTCCAGCGAGACGATGGCCAGTGCGGCCTCGCCGTTGTCGACCACGAGCGACGTCGCGTTGAGGTCGTCGTGAATGTCGAGCCATGTGCGTTCGAGGTAGTATCCCCAGCCCGTCAATTCGACTCCCGGCGGCGGCGTAATACAGACTCGATGAACTCCGGCGCGAACGGTCATTGATCAAGGCTCCCAGTGCGGACGCGAAGAAATCTCAGAGGCACTCGATGAAGATTACTCGAATCACAACCTTCCCTGTCAGCATTCCGCTCAAACCGGAGTACCGGATGGTGTCGGCACTCGGGAAGCACGACGTCTCGAAGTACCTGCTGGTGCGGGTCGAGACGGACGCGGGCATCGACGGCGTTGGCGAAGCGACGATCATGTCGCGATGGAGCGGCGAGACAGTCTGGGGTGCTCAGGCTCTGATCGACCGCCTGTTCGCACCCGCTCTACTGGATGCCGATCCGATGGACATCGATGCGATTGACGGACAGATGGACGCCATCGCCAAGGACAACTGGTTCGCCAAGTCGGCGATCGAAATGGCTTGCCAGGACATCATCGGCAAAGACGCCGGCAAGCCGATTTACGAACTGCTCGGCGGTGCCGCTCGCAGCCGGACGATCAAGTGTCGCTTCTCGATGGGTGCCTATCCCGTCGAACGAGCCTCGCGCCGCGCGAAGGAGCTGGTCGAGAAAGGCTTCACGACGATCAAAGTCAAAGTCGGCACGGGGATCGCCGCTGACGTCGAACGTGTGCGAGCTGTCCGGGAATCGATCGGGCCGGACTACGAAGTCGTGATTGATGCCAACTGCGGTTACCACACTGCGGCGGAAGCGATTGAGGCCGCAAATCAAATGCGCGACCTCAACATCGGGCTCTTCGAGCAACCGACGCCACGGAATGATTATCACGCGCTGGCGGAAGTGCGGCGCGCGATCGACTTCCCGGTGATGGCCGACGATATCTGCTTCGATCTGGCCCAGGCCCGCGAGTGCATCCGCAACGACGCTTGTGACGTGATTAGCGTTTATCCCGGCAAGATGGGCGGCATCCGAAAGGCTCGCCGAGTCGTCGACGTTGCCGAAGAAGCCGGCGTCGCGTGCAGTATCGGCTCGAACCTGGAACTCGACATCGCATCCGCTGCGATGTGCCACCTGGTCGTCGGCTCGCAGAACATGAACATCGAACGCTTTCCCGGCGACATCATGGGACCGGACTATCACGAAGTCCGTATCGTTAAAGAGCCGCTCGTGATTGCCGGCCCGACGATCACCGTCAGCGACCAGCCGGGACTGGGCGTCGACGTCGACTGGGACATCGTCGAGCGGTACTCGGGGGCGTGATCGCCGACTGCGAGTTTTCTGTGAACTCCCCCCGGGAAACTGGCGGGGCTGCTTGAGAGTCGGGATGCTCTTCCGTCCCGCAACTGAGTCTTCCTGGAGCTAACGATGCGTCACTGCGTGCTGACTGTTCTGGCTGTCCTTCTGGCGTGTTCCGTCTGCGACAACGCGAACTCGGGCGATCCTCTGCGCGATCTGCAGCAGCAGGCGGTTGAGACACGCGGTTCGGACTGGGGTTACTGGGGAGCTGATCCGGGAACCTATTCGACCTGGACCAGTCACTCGAACCGCCTGATTCCGGTGTACTCGTTCGGCATCGATCTGAAGTCGGTGTCGGGAGAAAACAGCGTTTACCGCGATCCGGAAGCCCTCATGAAACTCTACGGCAGCGTTCCGGACGAGACCGCGAACCCGGACGCCGCTCACTTCGATCAGACGGACATCTACCGGCTGCAGAAACAGGCTGTCGCGGGCGGAGCGAAGCGAGTCATCCTGTTCGTCTTCGACGGAATGGACTGGCCGACGACTCAGGCAGCTGCGATCTACAACGCTCAGAAGGTTGCGTACGAATCGGGCCGCGGCACCGGCCTGCACTTTCAGGACTATCGAGGCGTCGCGACGGATTTCGGTTGGTTTGTCAGCAGCCCCTGGGTCGACTCGGCGAAGGTCGACGTCAACAAGCAAACTGTGAACAGCATCGGAAAGCCAGCCGGCGGGTACTCAACGCGAATTGGCGGAGCGACGCCGTGGGCGACACCGCTCGATCCGCAGTATCCGATCGGTAAAAGCTCGCCGCTCGCTCACGACGTGACAGACTCGGCATCAAGTGCGACGTCGATGACCGCCGGCATCAAGACCTACAACGCCGCCATCAACGTTGACGTGAAGGGCAACCGAGTCGACACGATTGCTCATCAGCTGCAGAAGGAAGGCTGGCCGGTCGGTGTCGTCACCAGCGTTCCGATCAGCCACGCGACGCCGGCTGCGGCGTACGCTCACAACGTCACTCGAAACGACTACCAGGACCTGTCGCGCGACCTTGTCGGCCTGAAGACGGACCATCGAGATGAAGCGCTCTCCGGCGTTGACGTGCTGTTGGGAGCTGGCTGGGGAGTCGACAAGTCGTCGGACAGCGGTCAGGGAAGCAACTACGTGTCCGGAAACCGTTACCTGCCGAAAGCTGACCGTGAAGCCATCGATCATCTCAACGGTGGGAAGTACGAAGTCGTCGAACGTGGCTTCGGAGCGAACGGTGGTGACTCGCTTCGCGCCGCAGCGAAGCGGGCGATTGATGGCAAGTATCGTCTGTTCGGCTTCTTCGGAGCGACCGGAGGCCATCTGCCGTTCCGCACCGCCGACGGGAGCTACAACACAGCCGTCAGCATTAAGTCGGGTGACTCTTCGAAGAACGACCCCGCCGAGGACTACTCAGCCGCCGACGTCGCCGAAAACCCAACGCTTGCTGAGATGACCACTGCAGCGCTCGATGTTCTGGCCAGCCGGTCTGATCGACTGTGGCTGATGGTCGAATCTGGCGACGTCGACTGGGCGAACCACAGCAACAACATCGACAACTCGATCGGTGCCGTGCTTAGTGGCGACGCTGCCTTCCGGGCCGCGACAGAGTGGGTCGAAGCCAACGGAGGCTGGAAAGACACCGTCATCCTGCTGACCGCCGACCACGGGCATTATCTCAACCTGAAGAAGCCGGAAGTGCTTGTCGGGAAGTGATCGATTGAGAATCGGGCGAAGGACGCCGTAGCTACGCTCGCCAGAGCGTGGAGTCCCGTGCGATCGCCGTCGCGAACTCGAACTGCCGACCGTCTGGCGACGGTAGCTACGCGGGAATCGACGATTGACGACGACTACTCGTCGAAGGTTGACTTCTTTCGCAGCAGGTGGTGGTAGTGCTGGGCGAAGCGGTGGGCTTCGTCGCGGACGTACTGCAGCAGTCGCAGCGCGAATGAGTGGCGGCTGAGGCGGTGCGGTTCGGACTCGCCGGGCAGGAAGACTTCTTCTTCGCGCTTTGCCAGTGAGAGCGTGAACGGCGGCTCGATATCCAGGCTGCGGAGTGCGGCCATGGCGGCGTTCAGCTGACCTTTGCCGCCGTCGATCAGCAGCAGGTCGGGGAACGATTCGCCTTCCTGCGAGAGTCGTTTGAACCGTCGCAGAATGACTTCGTGAATCGAGGCGAAGTCGTCGACACCGTCGACCGTCCGGATTTTGAATCGCTTGTAACCGTGCTTGAACGGCAGGCCGTCGATGAACTGGACGAGGCTTGCGACCGTCTCGCCGCCCTGCAGGTGCGCGATGTCGACGCCCTCGATTCTTCGTGGCGGAGCCGGCAGCTTGAACGCTCGTCGCAGGCCCTCGACGCCCTTCTTCGGGTCGATGAAGAAGACCTCGGGCTGAACGTCCTGCTCCAGATCGCCGCGCAGGCTGAGATCTTCGAGAGCTTTGATCTCGTCGCGGATTCGCGCGGCGCGTTCAAACTTCAGCTCCAGCGACGCCGTCTGCATTTCGTCGCGCAGCTCTTTGAGCAGCCGCGACTTCTTGCCGTCGAGGAACATTCGCAGGCGGCGGATGTCGCGGCGGTAGTCGTCCTTGCTGATCCGCAGATTGCAGGGGGCCGTGCACTGGTTGATGCTCGCCAGCAGGCAAGGCCGGTACCAACGCCACTTTTCGTCGTCTTCTTCGATGTCCAGCGTGCAGTTGCGGAAGCGGAAGATCTTCTGCAGCACCGAGATCGTCGCCCGCAGCTTCTTCGCACTGGTGAAGGGGCCGTAAAGCTTGACGCCCTTCGACTCCGGCTTCCGAGTGAACTCGACGCGCGGGAAGTCCTCGTGCGTCGTGATCTGCAGATACGGAAACGACTTGTCGTCCTTAAGCTCGGTGTTGAACCGCGGCTGAATGTCCTTGATCAGCCGCGCTTCGAGCAGCAGGGCGTCGACTTCGCTGTCCGTCGGGACGAAGTCGATGTCTTTGATCTCGGGGACGAGGTCCGCTGTGCGGCGGTCGACGGCGGCAGCCTCGGTGAAGTAGCTGCCCGCCCGGCTGCGCAGGTTGACAGCCTTGCCGACGTAGATGACTCGCCCCAGAGCGTCCTTCATCAGATACACGCCCGGCGTCGTCGGAAACGTACGCACCTTCTCGTGCGGCGGCGTTTCGCTGTCCGTTGCAGGCGGATCGGGGCTGGCTGGCGAGTCACTCATGGCGGGAGTGTAGGCCAGACGCGGCAGCAAGTCCGCGTCGCGAACGACACAGTTTCGTAGCTGCGTTCGCGTAGAACGCGGGGCGGTTGAAGCGGCGACACACTCCCGCGTTCTGCGCGAACGCGGCTACTGTGTGCAAACGAATCACCACTCTGGTGAACGCTCAACCCTTGCGGGGACGCACAACGAGCTGGCTGACGACTTTCTCGACGGCAGCGACTTCGCGGACCAGGCGGTCGAAGTCGGGCTCGTCGTTGCAGATTTCGACAACGCCCTGCAGGCACACGCCGTTGTTCATCCGGCGAACGACCAGCGACGAGAACGTCAGGCTGGACTGGCCGAGCAGATGCCGCCGCACCTGCAGTTCCGTCGTGTGCGGCAGTTCGTGGCGGCCTGAACCGTTGCCATCGTCAGGCTGTGCTGTCGTCGCGTGACTTGTTGAAGTCGCCGCGGCAGCTTCGGTCGCGGGGGCCGCCTGTGTGGCAGCGGCTTCGGCCAGTTGGCGAGCCAGGTGCGGAGTCGGAACACGAACCGCTCGCGCAGCATCCGTTCGTTTGGGTCTCTGAGGCATCGTTCCCTCCTTGAACGCTTGGGAGATGCCCCGGAGTTTAGCCTCGGATCGACAGGTTTGAATCACTTTTCTGTCGAAACGGCTGCGGCTTCCCGCGTCCGGGAGCGATCCCGGCCCGGCACCAGAATCTCACGATGCCGTCGTCTGAGGGCTACTTGCCGTAAACCTGCTTCGGATCGAAGACGCGGTCGCCGACGACTTCGGTTTCGCCGGTGGCCGGGTCGAGCTTGCGGAAGAAGCAGCTCTTGTAGCCTTCGTGGCAGGCGGCGCCGCCGATCTGGTTGACACGGATCAGCAGCGTGTCGGCGTCGCAGTCGTAGAAGATGCTCTTCACTTCCTGGACGTTGCCGCTCTCCTCGCCCTTCCGCCACAGCTTCTGGCGGCTGCGGCTGTAGTAGCAGACGCGACCGTTCTTCAGCGTCTCCTGCCATGCCTCTTCGTTCATGTAGGCCAGCATGAGCACGTCGCCGGTCGCGTCGTCCTGAGCGATCACGGGGATCAGCTCCATCTTTTCAAAGTTCGGTCCGCTCACTGTTCTGTCTCCCAGAGTCGAAACTGGCTTCGGTCGCGTCGCGTTGAGGTCGCGGACGGACTCGCTGGATGGTCTGCTGCCGGAAACCTCGCGGAAGGTTGTGGTTCGCGAGGCCGGATGAAAAACAAAAAACCGCTCAGCCCCAAACGCCGGGAACTGAGCGGTTCAAAGAGGCGCCGCCCGGATTCGAACCGGGGAATGACGGATTTGCAATCCGTTGCCTTAGCCACTTGGCCACGGCGCCCAAAATCAGGCCGGAACAGCCTGAGTATCTCATGATCTGAGTGCAGGTTACAGAGGCTGCAGAATCCAGACAGCTCTGCCAAAACCTGCGGACTGGGGCAAGTTGTCGCGGATCGTAGTTCGCTCCTGGAACCCCTGCAAGGCTCGCCATTGAGCCCTCAAAACGCGGGTTTTTCCCGGTAAAACTGCAGGAAACCCGCGGCGAAACCACGGATTGATCGGTTCTCAAAAAGCCCCGTAAAATCACTACAGACCTGCTATCGGCATCAGACGATAGAATCTTGACTTTCAGTGCAATCGTGTGGCGAGAGTCGGCTGAGACTCGACAAGTCTGGCGGACCTTCGCGGCACGTTTGCGTCCGGACTCACTTCAACCCGGGCTGGGACAGTGTCAGGCCCTGGCGAGTTCGGAGGCTCGGAACAGCGTCGTTCGGACGTTCGAGTTGCTCGGATGTCCGGCATCGTTCTGAGCGACTCCGTTGGAGACGGCCTGTCGGCGGCGGCAGACCGGTCCTGAAAGCGACGGTCGGGTTTGACTCGGTCGAGACGAACCCGGCAGCCGCGACAACTCGTCAGAGGGCTCCTGACCCGGCATCCCGGAGAATGGAGCACGCATGATTCCGTTGATGACTGGAGAAGAGGCGCTGCGGCGATTGTTCGCGGCTCTGACTGAGCAGACGTTCCAGGTCGAGCTGGGCGTCGCCGACCCGCCGCTGATGGACTACCTGACCGACCTGCTGGTCCGCTTTGCCCGCTCGGAAGCCCTCAACGGTTACCGCGACGCCGAAGGCCGCCGCCTGACGCAGGTCGTCGACATGCTCCAGGAAGCCGAGCATCGTCAGGCGAAACCTCGCCGCGAACTGCACCGCCACATCGGCGACTACACGCTCTTCTGGACCGGCGTGTTCCCGGAAGCGCTCCCGCGACTGCAGGCTCCCGACCGCAAAGACCACCTGATCAGCTACGAGCAGCACGGTCGAACGTCGTACCTCATCGCCAGCCGCTTCGAGGAGCAGCCGTTCGAGGACGAGGCTCCGATTCTGCGACGCCTCAGCGAGGAATACGACCTCTGCCGCGAAGGCCTGAACCGAGTCCGCCAGGAATGGGACCGCCTCCCCACCGAAGAACTCGCGCGCTACAGCAACGACGACGACAGTCTCGGCGAAGCCGCCTGATCCGCAGCGTCGGGTCACTGATACTTGGCGCTGCTGCTGACCGCTCCTGTCGGTTGAGCGCCATCGCCTGCGTAATTGGGACGCTCCGCCTGACCGGAATCTGTTCCCAGGTTTGCGCGACCAGATCGGCGGCCTGCCTGCTCGGCTTCTCTCTGCTGCCAAGCCGTGTGGTAAGAACTCAGCGCAGGCTTGATCCCGACTTGGGACTCGTCGCGGCTTCCGCCAGGAAATGATGAGT
>JAPOLP010000661.1 GCA_029977045.1 Planctomycetota bacterium | reverse complement strand
GGAAATTCGTCCGGTTGAAACCGATTCCGGGCAGCTTTACACTCCCGCGTTCTTCGTGCCGGCAGGTCTCCCGACCGCGGCCAGAATCGATCACACCGGCAGAATATGAGCTTCACGCCGGGTTGCAAATCCGGGGAGAAATACTGTGAGCCTTGATAAGAGTCTGAGAACCGGGGGCGGCCTTGTTCGCGCCCGCAACGTCCTGAAGCGACACGAACGCATCGAAAAACTGTCGACCGAAGACCGCTGGGATGAATCCCAGAGCGTGCTCGGCCTGCCAAAGACCAAGATCGTGAAAACGACCGTCGGCAAGAAGAAGAAAAAGAAGAAGGACGAAGAAGATTAAGCCTTGTCCTCTCGTTGCGTGAATCGGGATTCAGGACGGCTCGCCTTCATGCGAGCCGTCTTTTTTCGTGCGCGGGCTGTTCTTACCGCGGGCAGTCAATCGGCCTGATCCACTGCCTGGACTGCCAGGTCCGAGAACACAGCGTGCGTGTCAACGACGCGGAGGCCAATCGTGCCCGACTGCCAGGTTTCGTCAGTCAGGCAGAGGACCGCCTGGCCATTCAGAAAAACATTGATCTTTGAGCCGACGACGTTGACGCCCAGTCGTTCGGGACGATTGACGTCGATGGCCACCGAGGTACGGGCCAGTTCTTTCCAGTGGCGACCGTCCATTCGCCCGAGGATGACGAGACCGGTTCGCGGTATCAGTCCGGCGAAGTACGCTCGCTGCGCGTCGAAGCCGACGGACGCTCCCGAGCAGCGAAACAGAGTGCCCGCGTCACGCGCGTTCGAGTCGCCGTTGAAGTGAATGCCGACTTCGACGGAAACGTCGTCGGGCAATTGCTGATCGAGGACGACCTTCTCTCCGCTGCGGTACGCGTTGATCGGAGCCTCGGGAGCGCGGCCCAAGTGCAGGCCGTCTGCCTGCTGATCGACGAACTGGTGATGTCCGAGATAGCTCCAGTCCGCGAGGCTCTCCTCTGACCGCAGCGACGCTTTCAGTGGCAGCGTCGTGTTCACGATGCGTTCTCCGGACGGACGCGGCAGGGCGTGAGTGGCGGCCATCGGGGCGCCGAACTCGGGCTCCCCGCTTCGATCAATCCGCATCGGCTGGGCAAAGATCGCTCGCCGCCAGCCGGGCTGGTCGTCCCGCTTGGCGTGAAAAACGTGCCACCACTGTGTTCCGTCTGGCGACTGAACGAAGCACGAGTGGCCGACGCCGAACGTGTCCTGCGTTCCAGAGAAGACTGGCTCCTTGTGCTTCGTCCACGAGGCAGGATCGAGCGGATCACTGCCGGTCAGTTCGAGCATCCCGAGCTTGTAGGTGCGCAGCCATGACGCGCCGCACGAGTACATGACGAACGTTCGCGACCCGGCCTGCAGAACCTGCGGGCCTTCGTTGAGGCCGCGAGCGTCGCGTCTGGGTTCTGTCCGTTCCCAGAGATAGTCGGCATTGTTGCAAATCCGGACACGCGGGCCGCCGAGTTCCGTCGGCGACTTCAGCGGAGCGATGTAAAGAAACTGCCGATCGGTTCCCGGAGCATCCCAGCCGGACCAGATCGCGTAACGCTGGCCGCCGTGTTCGAGCACCGTCATGTCGATCGCCCAGATGTTTGGCGACCGACCATCGTCGCCATCGCCAGTCGCCAGCGGACCATGCAGCTCGTACGGCCCCAGTGGGTCATCGGTCTTTGAACGCAGAACATACGCGAGATGGTTTTCGTTCCGACCGTCGGACGCCGCGAAGTAGACGTGCCAGTGGCTGCCGAGAAAGTGCAGTTCGGGAGCCCAGACCTCACGCGACACAGGACCAGTCTCCGGAGCCTGCCACACGATGTGTTTCTGCCCGAGACTCGTCAGCCGGTCGCTCGTGTGTATCGCGATCGCCCGATTTCCCTCGGACAGGCACCACAGATACCGGTCGTGATTCGGATCGCGGACAACCCATGGGTCGGCACCTTCGCCAATTGGATTCACGAACTGGTCCGTCGGCAGTGACTGCAGCTGCGCCGTCTGCCGAAACGCCGGATCACCCGCGTCAACAGGCAGCTCGGAATTCCAGGCGAAGACGGCTTCCTTAAGCCGCGTGACGATTTCCGGATGCTCGTCCGCCAGGTTGCGGCTTTCGGAAACGTCAGCATTCAGGTCGTAAAGCTGCGGTTTCGAACCGTCGTAGTTGATGAGCAGCTTCCACTGTCCGTCACGTGCAGCGAGGTCCGGATTCGGTTCCTCTTTCGTTCCTGGCCGATCCGGCGGTCGCCGCCAGAAGATCGGGGACTCGCGCCGCTTCTTCTCTTTGCCGAGGACTGTTGGCGCGAGGTTCTCGCCGTCGAGTTTCGCTCCGTCAGCCACAACTGCTCCGCCGATTTCGTACAGCGACCGGTTAAGGTCCAGAGCGCAGAAGATTGACGTCTCGTTCGTTGTCCCAGCGGCGCCATTCGCGAGCAGTCCCGGCCCCCAGGCGATCAGCGGCGAACGGATGCCGCCTTCGTACAGCCAGGTCTTCGCGCCACGCAGCGGATCTGACGAACCGGCTCCCTCTTCGTGACCATTGTCCGAGGCAACCAGGATCAGCGTGTTATCCCGTAGCTTTTCGTCATTGCGAATGCGGTCGAAGAGGGCTCCGAGCTGCTGGTCCATCGCGTCGAGGACCGCGTAGTACAGCGCCCGCTTGCTGCCGTCAGTTTCGTTGCGTAGGACTTCCGGCGGGAAGAACGGCGAGTGGACATCGTCAGGCCACAGATTGACGAAGAACGGCTTGCCGTCCTGCTGAGCCTGGTCGATGAACTGCAGCGCGTCCGTCACGAAGGCTGCCGTGACCACCGATCGATCCAGCCAATGAATCGGACCGCGACCGAGATTGCCGGACCCGAGATCGTGCTTCTGCACCGGCTTGCCGTTGTAGGCATCCTTCAGCGGCAGAACGCGCGGCCCGAGTCCCTCGAAGTTCGTCAGGCTGGCATCGAAACCGTACTCGTTGATGAGCGGTGCCTCGCCGACGTCCCGCTGTCCGCCCATGTGCCACTTACCGAAATGTCCGGTCGCGTAGCCGACCTTCTGCAGCTCGCGAGCCAGCACCGGAGCTTTCGGATCGAGCCACTGGGCAACGCCGCGATCAAAGTTGAGCTGTCGATGTGCGAGGTACGACGTAATCCGCCAGCGATGCGGATACTGCCCGGTCGTCAGCGCCGTTCGCGACGGGGAGCAGATCGGCGAGTTCACATAGAAGTTCGTGAACCGAATCCCCTCCGACGCAAGACGGTCAATGTTCTCCGTCGTCGCCCGAGTTCCGCCGAAACACGACAGGTCCGACCAACCCATGTCGTCAATAAACACGGTGACGATGTTTGGCCGCTCGGCACCATGCAGTGGTGAGGCGAGGACGCTCACGAGTACGGCGCATACGGCGAGACAGAAAGACTTCATGAGAGTCCTTTGGCTTCGATGACTGAAGTGCCGGGAAAGTGCTTCCGCAAAAACGGAACTCGTCCGGCTACTCGATAAGTTCCTGCTTGTTCGTCTCGGGCAGGAACAGAACAACGACGACGCCAACAAGGTACAACAGGCCGAGAAGCGAGATGGCGACTCCCAGGTCCAGCCCTGCATCGGCTTTCAGCCAGCCGGAAAACAGCAGCATCGGAGCTGCAAGAATTCTTCCGCCGTTGAAGCAGAAACTTGTCCCCGTCGCGCGGACGTGAGTGGGAAAGAGTTCGGGAAAGTAGATCGCGTAGCCTGCGTGCATCCCCAGCGTAAGGAACCCATAGAGCGGCAGAATGCAGAGCAGCTGCGTGTAGTTCTGCGGACCGAAGCACGTGATCGGCACGATGATGAATGCCGCGAGCTGAATCCCGATAAATGCTTTGCGGCGTCCAAACCGGGCACACAAAGGGCCAAAAGCGAGAAGTCCGAGTCCTCCTCCTGCGGTCTGAACGATTCCGTATGCAAATTTGGCTTTCGCGCCGGCTTCGTCTTTGTCCATCCCCGCAGATGCCAGCATTTCCCGTACGAGATCCTGGCTGGCGACTGACACCGCCCAGAATGTGCCGAGACCGACGGCGGCGAGCAGCATTCCGAAAAACGCCCGCTTGTTCCAGGCGGGGTTC
>JAPOLP010000312.1 GCA_029977045.1 Planctomycetota bacterium | reverse complement strand
GACGTGCTGGACTCGCCCGCGCAGTCGCTTCAGCAGCGGGTTGATGACCGAGCGGGTGTGTTCGGCGGCCAGGTGGTTCTTCTCGATCGTGCAGAAGTCGGCGACGCCCGCCGGTTCGGGAGTGTCCCAGCCCTGGCCGTCGTCGATGCCCCAGGGATGCACCATGATGACGGCGGTTTCGGCAGCCTTCAGGTGGTTGGGCATTTCGATGATGCCGCGCGCGTTGTACGAGAACCGCCAGGCTCGCACGGAGAGGTCGGCGTCTTCGTCATGGACGATTGGAGCCGCTTCAATCCGTCGCAGCTCGCGCACCGGGGCAACGAATCGTGGATAGTCAGCGAGTAATGGTGCCGGGTTGTCAATCGGTCTCAACCGGTTGTCGTATGAGCGAGTCGGACGAGTTTGAGGCTCCTCGCTCTGACCATATTGGGTGAGGTTGGCCGTCAGGAGAAGACCGTAGAGAATCGTCTGAGTGAAAGCGTTCATAACAGACTCCTGAGGAAACCTTCTCGCGGCTTTGCGTCTTCGCGGCTTTGCGTCAGACTGGCCGCTCGGATTGGGACGCGGCCAGTGGTCGCGCGATGACAGAGAATGTCGAGGCTTCTTTCATGCCGCAACGATTGTGTCGCTGGTTGTTGATTCTGACCCTCGCCGGGCTGCTGTTGCCGAGCGATGCTCTGGCCTGGGGACGCGGGCATCGGTTGATTCGCCTGTGGGCCGTGCTGCATTTGCCCGCGTGGCAGACCGAGCGGCTGGGGGCCGAGCATCTCGACCGGCTCTGCAGCGATTACACGTCGCTGCAGGACAAGCACGCTGGCGGCAAGGCTCCGGAACTTGACCCGTACTGTGTGGTGCCTGGCGTGCGGGTGTCGCTGCACGATGTGAATGCTTCCGAGCCCAGTGCGAAGGCGCTGCTCTGGTACATCGATCGGATCGTCGCGAATCTGGAAACCGGCGAGACCGACGAGGCGATGAAATACCTGGGTGTGCTGTGCCACTGGAACGAGGATCCCGGTTGCCCGTCGGCTCACAGCAGTCCGGTCAGTGAGCAGCAGCTCAAGACGCTGCTGCCGCCTCCGAAGGATAAGGAGCGGTTCAATTACCTGTTTGGAGCCGGCGGAATCATGGACGTCGGCAGCTATCAGATTCCGCAGGTCGAGTACCGGCCGCGACTGCTGGGGCGGACTCGCGAAGAGCTGGCTCTGCGAATCTACCAGCACCAGCGACTGCTGAAGCAGCACGCGGCGGCGCACATCGTGCCGATCGTCCAGGACATGATGCACGGCGACGGAGCAAAGGCTGACGAGCATCGCGCGTCAGCGGCACTCGACAACGCGAAACACACGGCGGACGTGATCTACTCGGTCGTCTGCCTGGCAACCGGCCAGTTTGAGAGTGACGCGGAGAATTGGGACGTTCAGCCACTGACTGACTGGCTGCCCGAGTTTCGCGGTGGGATGATCCCGCATCCGTATTACGTGTCGCCGTTCCTGGTGAATCAGGCGATGGACGCGACGCGGCAGCTTCATCCGCTGCAGTTCTTCGGTGCGACTCCGACTGCTGAGCCACAGCCCGTCGAACGCGGTTACGGAATGGGCACGCTGTTCTCGCTCGACTTTGTGCTCGCCCCTGGCACGGTGTTCGAGCGCTTCACCTGCCAGGTTGGGCTGCATCCGGCCGCCGGCCCGAACGGTGCCGTCGAGTTCGCCGTCGTCGCGAACGGCAAGGAGTTCCACCGCACGAAACCAATTCGCTCGGGCGAGTCACCAGTTACGATCGACGTGCCGCTTCCAAAGACGGACGTCCTTAAACTCTCGCTGCAGACAATCGCAGTTGATGGTTCCGAGCCGTCGCACAATCTGACGGTATGGGGTAATCCAACGTTGCGGCACTGAGGTCGCGTCTGTTCGTGCTTGCTGCTGTTGAACGTCGGCGACGACTCACGATTTGAAAGGGCTTGCATGTCTCCACTACTGGCCGAGGTGATCGGCACGGCGATTCTGGTGCTGCTGGGGAACGGTGTTTGTGCCAATGTGAATCTGAAGGGAACACTCGGGAACAGTTCGGGATGGATGGTCATCGCGACGGGTTGGGGACTGGCGGTGGCCTTCGCCGTGTACCTGGTGAATGCCCACAGCGGAGCGCATCTCAATCCGGCGGTCACGGTCGGGCTGGCGGCGATCGGCAAGTTCGCGTGGAGTGACGTTGCCGGTTACGTGGTTGCTCAGATTGCTGGAGCGACGATCGGTGCCGGGCTGGTCTGGCTGACCTACCTGCCGCACTGGAATGAGACGACCGATGCTGGAGCGATTCGCGGTTGCTTCTGCACCGGGCCGGCGATACCGCACATGGTGGGAAATGTGATGGCCGAGGCGATCGGCACGTTCGCTCTGATGCTGGGTGTCCTGGGAATTCTGACGCCGCAGAACCTGGTGCCGAATTCTGGCTTTCAGGAGGGGCTTGCTCCGGCACTGGTCGGTCTGATGGTCTGGTCGATCGGGCTCTCTCTGGGAGGCCCGACCGGATACGCAATCAATCCGGCTCGCGATCTGGGGCCGCGGATTGCTCACGCTTTGCTGCCGATCCGGCATAAGGGAGACCCAGGTTGGAGTTACGCCTGGGTTCCGATCGTCGGCCCGCTGATTGGCGGCGCGGTGACTGCTTTCTTTTACCAGCTGGTCTGGCCGGCGAGTGTTTGATGGCTGCGACCAGTCGCGCTGGCCAGGCAGAGTCGTTCGTAACGCGAAAGAGGAACGTCGATGAAGTATTGCGGAATTGCTGACGAGGCAGGGGAGTCACTCGACCTGCAGATTCGGGCTCACAGGGAACTGGGGTGGTCGGCAATTGAGCCTCGAAATATCGGGCGGACGTGTATCACTGATCTGTCGGATGCCGAGTTTGATTCGGTGCTCGAACAGCTCGACGGGGCAGGGCAGCAGGTCGTTGGGTTTGCGTCGCAGATCGCGAACTGGGCGCGACCAATCGACGGTGACTTTCAGGTCGACATCGACGAGCTGCAGCGAGCGATTCCGCGGATGCAGCGTTGCGGGGCGAAGTTCATTCGGACGATGAGCTATCCGAACGCGAAGGAGTCACCGCTGTCGGAAAAGGATTGGGGCGACGAAGTCGTACGGCGGTTCCAGCAACTGGCGGCGATCGCGGCGGATGGCGGCGTGACTCTGGTTCATGAGAATTGTCACGGCTGGGGCAGCCAGGGGCCGGAGAAGGCTCTGGAGTTTGTCGAACGAGTCGACAGCCCGGCACTGAAGCTGGTCTTCGACACCGGCAACGAACGCAACCGCGACACGCCCGAGTACTTCCGGGCCGTCAGGGAGCACGTTGTGCACGTCCACATCAAGGCGTGGAAGCACGGGCAGGAAGCGAACTGCTTCCCGGATGAAGGTAACTGCGGCGTCGAGGAGATCCTCAGCGACCTGATTGCTGACGGGTACGACGGCTATCTGTCGATCGAGCCGCACATGGTCGCGGTGATCCATCTGGGCAAGAGTGCCGATGAGGATCCGGAAGTTGCGTACCGGCTGTATGTCGAGTACGGCCAGCGGCTGGAACGGCTCGTCTACCGGCTGCGGAACAGATGACCGACAGCTTCCGGCTTCGTCACCGGATTAACGACTGATAGACGTCGCGTGCTGCGTCGAGCTGGGTCTCCACATGTTTTCGTAGTTCGTCGGACGGGACGCGGTCTCGGACTCGAATGGCCAGGTGCAGTCGATCAATCCACTTGAGGAAGTACTCGGCGTCGGCTGTTGCGTCGTACGGGGCTCCGGCGACAGTCACGTAAACCGGACTTGTGTGTGCGTACTGACTGCCGGTTGGCAGGTCTCGATGATTCGGGCCGCTGGCTCGGATGGCGATCCAGCCGGAAGTTGTCATTGGAATTTCGCCATCGAATTCAGCGGCCAGCCCGCTGACGTCCGGATCTGCCGTCGCGACGACGGTGCCATTTGAGATGACCTCCAGACGGTCGATCGGAAACTGGGCGTCGACGCGGGCTTTGACTCGGACGTTGCCAAGGCCTCCGAGTTGCGCCGTGTCTCCGATTTCGTGGCCGGCAACTTCGAGTTGCAGCATGGGGCCGTTGGTGACGAAGGAGCGTCCGGCTCGCAGGCCTTCAATCCAGCGGTCGTAGCTCAACGGGCCGTCGAGCTTGACATAGACCCGGTCGCCGCCGGGAAGGCGGCTGCGGATGCGGTTCAGAAACGTGTCAGTGCCTGCCGAGACTGTCAGCCGGAAGCCACAGTTCAGCAGTCGGTACCACAGCGGCACCGTGCCGGCGTAAGACGCGTTGAGATCCAGCGAGTCGATATTGCCGAGCGCGACGTCGATCGGGATCGCCTTGCCGGTGTAGGGATTCTCGTAAGGATCGTCGGGCCGCTGGGCGACGTGGGTGTAATTGACGAGTCCGTTCTGCAGGTGCGTCCTGCGGGCGATGTCCGAGTTCGTTGGGACGTCCCACGGATTCGTGGTGTCGCGGAATCCGGTCATGATCGGCTCGACGAGCTGCGACAGATTGATCAGCGTCATGTGGCCCCAGATCGTGCTGCGAAACTCCTGATTCCAGTACAGCAGCGTTTTGTCGGTCGAGCGAGGATCGACGGCTCCCAGGAAGTAGCGGCGGTCGAAGATGCCGTCGCCGTCGGAGTTAGCGACCATGAAGTTGCTGACCGCGAGGTCCTCGCCCGCACTCTGAGTCAGCATCGATTCGGGTGAGTTGTACCACTCGCCGTAGCCATAGTTGGCATGAATGTGGTTCTCGCCCGAGTGCCAGCCGCGTTCGGCGGGATTCGTCCAGTGGGCCAGGTCGATGTCGATCGTTGCCGTTTTTCCGGCAGGCACAGTGAAGTTTTCGTACGTCGTGCGGAACTCCGGACCGTGGAACGCTCGCAGTTGATACTCACCCGCTGGCAGATCGAACTCGACCGAGTCATCGCAGTAGAAGTGCGAGTAGTCGTTCAGGACGCGGTACAGCGAGCCAGGCGGCGCGTGGAATTTGCCGTCCTTCTGTTCGATGGAAATGCGAGCCGTGATTGCTTCGCCGGTCTGACTGTCGCGTGTGGAGAGTTTGAGCGTGCCGGTGGGCGTTCCGAAGTCGAGCTTCGTAACGGTCACGTCACGGTCGCGAACGCTGTCGATTTTCC
Source organism: Planctomycetota bacterium (assembly GCA_029977045.1). Classification (GTDB taxonomy): domain Bacteria; phylum Planctomycetota; class Planctomycetia; order Planctomycetales; family Planctomycetaceae; genus JAPOLP01. Next base: position 1,511 of record JAPOLP010000312.1, on the reverse strand, counting down.
GCGTGAGCAGCCGTGTCGGGCCGTGACGATTGTCGGTGTAGAGTAGCCAGCCGCTTCCGGAGATCGACGGACGATGCTCGTCACCCTGGCCGAACGTCAGTTGCTGAGCATGGCCGAGATCGAGCTGCTCGTCAGCCAGTGGCACCTGCCACAGATCGTAGAACGGGCCGCCGCGATCGGCGGAGACGATCAGCGAGCGATCGTCCGGAGTAAGGCACAGGTCGTGGATCCGGGACGGAAAGACGCCGAGGTCTTCGGGCTCGCCGCCAGTCGACGGCACTTTCCAGATCGTCGAGTGCCAGCCGTCATTGCCGCCCTGCTGGCCGTCGACGTTTGGAGTCTGCGTGTAGTAAACGTGCCGACCGTCGCGTGTCAGGGCGTAGCGCGACCAGCGAGGCGGTGTCACGAGCGTCGTCAATTCTGCGGTTTCGAGATCGCACCAGCTCAGGCCGTAATTTCGACCGTCAGCAGCGAAGACGCCGAGCACTCGCTGGCCGTCCGGATGAAAGTCGAGTTTGTAGAAGACGATGGTGCCCGCGACCCGAATGGGCCGAGGCAGGGCGATGTTCTTGCCAGTTTGAGCGTCGATCAGTTGCAGTTCGCCGCCGCCCCAGTTTGGTGTCCGAAGAAACGCAATGCGTTTGCCGTCGGGCGACCAGACGGGTTCGACGTCGAAGCCGGGATCGTTTGTCAGTCGTATCGCCGGGCCGCCTTCGCGCGGCATTCGCCAGATTGCTCCCTGATAGGAAAACGCCAGCGACTCACCGTCGGGAGAGATTCGCGGCGTCACCGCTCCCAGATCGACCGGGAGTGGTTGCGATTTCGCGGCCTGATTCAGAGCTGTCGACCTCTGTTGTGTTGCCAGCGCGGCGCCAATGGTCAACGTCAGTGCTGCGGTAAGAAGCAAAACTCGTCGCATGGCAGAGCCTCCTCGTCAGAGAACGGAAGGGGCATCGTAGCCACAAGTCTCGACGAGGTCTGTCTGCAGGGCAGATCGCCGGACTCTCGTTGCGGTGTGGAAGCGGTGGTCGATGAGAACGCAGGAAGTGTCTGCGATGCGGTTAGAACTGAACGCGGACTTCCATCCGGATGCCGTTGCGGACCAGTTCGATGGGCAGCTTTTCTTCACCGGACTGGGCGCGGACTTCGGTGATGAGTTGCTCGATCGTTTCGATACGGCTGGCACCAACGCGAACGATGACATCGCCGGTGCGGATGCCGTGCAGGTCTGCTGGCGATCGGGAGACCGTCTGCTGGACGATCACGCCGGTTTGTCCGTCACGTCGGCTGGCCGGGACGATGCCCAGTGTCGTTGGAAGTGATTTCTGGTTGGAAGAAACGACGTTTGACAGGCCGAGAGACGTGTCGGAGAGCGAATCTCCGTGACTGGCGAGCGTACGCGACGGTCGTTCTTCAGCGAGTGCCAGTTCCGTGACAAGGTCGACGACCAGGCTGGCGATGCTGCGCATGCCCTGGACGTTCAGATGCTCGACGTCATCTTCTGGTCGGTG
>JAPOLP010001068.1 GCA_029977045.1 Planctomycetota bacterium | reverse complement strand
GGATGCTCCTCGGCCAGGTCTTCCAGGTTGTCGAGCACGTACTCGCCATAATCGAGCATGTACTCACTGAGCTGATCAAACAGCTTGTCCGCCGACTGCGGAGTAAACTCCTGCGACCCATCCCAGCGAGAGTATTCAAAGTCAGGCATCGAAGACGTAAAGTAGACTGCTCGGTTACTGAATCCGGTAACGAAGCACGTTCCGGTGAGACTCGATGAGTCTAGACGACAATCGGACGCAGGCCACTCCTTTACTGCACGGCAGCCAGGAGTTGCTGGACTCGGGTGATGTCGACGGGTGCGGCGGCCTGGCCGTTGACTTTCAGGGACGAACCGATGATGGCTCCGTTGGCCAGCCTTAACAGTTCGGCGGCGGTGTCTTCGTTGACGCCGCTGCCGATCAGGACGGGCACTCCGGCGGCAGCTGAGACAGCCTCTTCGAGGTGTGAGTTGTCGATTGCCGAACCTGTGGCTGAGCCCGAGACGATAATCGCATCGGCGTGCCCTCGTTCGATGGCGTCGCTGACTTCCTCGGCGATCGGGCGAGTGGCCAGCGGGGCTGAATGTTTGACGTCAACGTCGGCGAGGATGCCGATCTCTGTCGCGCCGAGCTGACTCCGCAGACGCAGCAGGTCGTGGGCGATGCCCTGGATCAGTCCCTGATCGGTCACTCGTGCGCCGCACAGAACGTTGACGCGGATGAAGCTCGCCCCGACCGCGTGAGCGATCGCCAGTGCCGCGCAGCCGTCGTTCCTCAACACGTTGATGCCGAGTTCGATCTGCGGATAGCGGATGCGCACTTCGCGGGCGATCGTCGTCAGATGAGCGATCGTCACCGGCGAGACACTGCCTGGTAGAAACGGCGTGTCGCCGAAATTCTCAAGCATCAGCGACCGAAACCCGCCGGACACCAGCAACTCGGCGTCGCTCAGAACACGGTCACGCAGCCCGGCGATGTCTCCGTCAAACCGAGGACTCCCCGGCAGCGGCGGACAATGCAGCATCCCGATCAGCCGCGGGCTCGGTCTGAAAGAAACGTCGTTGGGCATTGGTAATTGAGTGCTCAAGTCTCGCGGCAGTGAATCTGATCAGCTTCTCGTCGACGGACTGGAAGTCCGTCGTACGATAAGACGGCAGGATCATCAGACGTCGCACAGACTGACTGCCTGCTGCAGGCCGGCGAGGGGATCGCGGGTTGGAATGAACTCGTGGCCGACGAAACCTTCGTAACCAATCTCGACGAGCTTGCGCATGATCGGCGGGAAGTTGATCTCCTGCTGGTCGTCGAGTTCCGCTCGACCAGGATTGCCCGCCGTGTGGATGTGGCCGATCACGTCGCGGCACTCGTCAAGATGCCGGATCACGTCGCCGTTCATGATCTGGACGTGGTAGATGTCGAACAACAGCTTGACTCGCGGCGAGCCAACCTTGCGCACGATGTCGGCCACGTATGTGATGTCGTCTCCCTGGTAGCCGGGATGGCCCTTCATGGGATGGCTGTCGTCCCGCGTGTTGAGATGTTCGAGGCAGATGTTGACGCCCTGCTTCTCCGCGTGCCGGGCCAGCTGCTTCAGTGCGGTCACGCAGTTGGCGGCGCCTTCGTCGAGGCTGATCTCGCCACTGGTCGGGTCTTCGGCGTCTTTCCATTTGTAGCCAGTGAATCCGATGACCGACGGAAACTCCGCGTCGTGGCAGAGATCGATCATCCGCGTCATCGCGTCTGTCACTTCCCCGTGATACCGCGGGTTGTTGAGCCCTTTGACGAACGGAGCCCCCGGCATTCCGTTGGGAGCCAGAGCACACGTCAGGCCGTGCTTCTTCAGCGTCGGCCAGGTTTCCGGCTCACAGACTTCGACAGACTCGCAGCCCAGACTTAGAGCGACGGAGCACGTCTTGTCGATATCCCACATTTCGCCGGCACTGTTGAAGCACCAGTAGACGATCGAGTGCCGGATGTTGCCTTTGAGTTTTGAAGCCATTTGTTGTGTTCCGGTCAGCTGAGTGAAATTAAAGCCGTGCGTGCTGCGTTCGCGACGCCGTGCTTAGATCAGTTCGGCGTCGCCTCGCCGTGAGGATAGCGATAGTCCGCCTTGCCGTCCGTCGAGACCTGCCGGATTGAGCCGTCCGCCAGCGCGTAAAGGAACAGCTTGCCGCCAGCGTGGTAGACGATCTGCAATTCGTCCTTCGTCCAGCGAGGATAAGCGAACCAGACCCGCTTGCCTTCCGGGTTCGCGAACGCTTACAGGTTGCTGATCGTCCGCCGCTCGACGTCGAAGTCCGCGACGTACAGCGTGCGGCCGGGGAACTCGTACTTGAACCCGGTCTGGTACTCGAAGCAGATCTTCGTTTCGCTCGGCGAGACGCTGATTCGGTCGAGGATTCCGTTCGGAGCGAGTTCGCATGTGATCCGCTCGAACTTCGGTTCGCCGCCCGGATGGG
>JAPOLP010000301.1 GCA_029977045.1 Planctomycetota bacterium | reverse complement strand
TGTAACTCGTCGACGTGCCAGCTCGGCAGCAGTATTCCCACTCCGCTTCGGTAGGCAGACGAATGATCTCGTCGTCGCCGATCAGGCCGGCTTCCCGCAGGTGTTTCGTCGCATTCTCACAGAAAGAAACGGCTTCGGCCCGGGTAAACATCTCGACGGAATTGCGAGGCCCCTTCCAGCGGCTCGGGTTCTCTCCCATCACGGCGGGGTAGAGATTCTGAGTGACTTCGTAACGCGCTATGGAGAACGGCTGCTTCAGCGTCACGCGATGCACTGGCAGCTCGGTCGACGGGCCGTCAGGCGAGCCCATCTCGAACGCCGCCGGAAACTTTCCTTTGCCCGGCGTGATCGCAACAAACTCAGACACGAAGAACTCCAGCAACTCGGCTCCCCGGGGTTCCAACGAGCTTGGGTTCTGCGGTGGCTCATCAGAGTACGACATTCGACAGTTCAGCCCGATCAGAAGAACAAACACGGTCAGCGGCGGGAGCCAGCGCAGCGTGCTCGCAGAGGTCAGACGAAAGTGGCCGTAACTTGAGTCGCTGTCGTGAGCGGCAGTGCTTTTCAGACTGGTCATGAGTGTCTCTCGTCAAACCCATTGAATTTGTTCGCGGGTGTGTACCGCAGAGCTTTGCAGGTCGCAACCACGCACGGAAATCGTGCCTGATCCGTTGGAGTGGCCAACGCCTCTTCGACCGCCGTTGGCGTTACCGCCAGGGTGAGCCCGACCTCGAACGCACAAAGACGACGTGGTCGCTGCCCGGCCTGCGAGTCTGTACCGCCGCTCGCAATCGACGGTGATTCCGCAGCCAGAGTGTTACCGCCAGGCCGGCCAGAAAGCCTCCAATGTGAGCCCACCAGGCAACACCGCCAGAGTGCATCGATGTGATGGACGCAGCTCCCTGGTAAAACTGCATGAGAAACCAGATGCCCAGGAACAATGGCGCCGGCAGCCACATGATCTGGATGAAGAAGAGAATCGGCACGATGCACAACACACGGGCTCGCGCATAAAGCAGGAAGTACGCGCCCATCACTCCGGCGATTGCACCGCTTGCTCCGACTGTTGGCATTGTCGAAGAGCGGTCGACCAGAAAGTGGGCGGCGCTCGCCGCCATTCCGCAGGCCAGATAGAAGGCCAGGTATCCCAGGTGCCCGTAGCGGTCCTCGACATTGTCACCGAAGATCCACAGCACCCAGATGTTGCCCAGGAAGTGCATCCAGCCGCCGTGCAGAAAAGTGCATGTCAGCAGTGTGAGCCACGGCGGGATCGCAGCGGGACTCATCTGCCGCTCTTCCAGTACACGCTGCAGCCCCAGCGGAGTCTGAACCTCGCGGATGCTCCTCATCGTGATTTGAGCCGCCGGATCGGTAACACGTGCCGGCACCAGCGCGAATTGCTCGATCAGCGATGGCTGGTTTTTCGGCTCGAAGATCTGGAGCAGGAACACGATCGAGCACGCGATGACCAGCACATAGTTGACATACGGTGTGTTCCGGGACGGAATATTGTCGCGAAGTGGAATCATTGGCGGCGGGTGTGAGAGGCGACGGCAACCGAATGCGGGAGAACAGGGCAGGGCGGCACAGATTCTCTCTGCCCTCAACCGCTGGCGACAATGCCCGCAAAGTCGAAATGGCGGCAATTCCAAGGTTTGCGGGCGGGCGAAAGGCGAGGCGGAATCCCGATCGGCAGCCTCCCGAAGGATATCCCGGGCGGCTTGCGAATCTGGCCAGTTTGTCGCCCCGACGCTGTGGACAGGCTCCTGGACATTGCCGTACCCGTGCCTGCAGTCCCGCGCAGGCTCTGGCGAGGTGCGGACGAACTGCAGCTCCCGCCTTGACTCCCCATTCTGACGTCAGGTCGTTCCATGAGGTTCATGCCTGTCGGATCTCGCCCCGTACTCCCTGGCAGACGCATTGCAAAGTCAGCGTTGCTGGCTGGCGTCGTGCTGTTACTGAATATGGTCCCCACAACAGCCGACGATGCCGTTGTGACGCTGTTTGCATCCACGAGAACCAGCTCGGAACTCCCGATAGACCAGGTTCGTGGGGCTCGAATTGTACCGCCTGATGCTCCTGCGTCCGAAGCATCCGGTGAACACCCGGAGTTTCAGAGCGAGCCCATCAAGAGGACGATCCTGTTTGTCAACGGGCAGTTGGTCGCGCCGCCGCTCGTTGTGACGACGGAACAGAGTCGGGTGCTGGTCAATGGCGTTGAACTGTCAATCGACAAAGCTTTCCGGCGAGCGTTGGGCGAGGCGTCGTCGTTTGACGGCGACCCTGATGTGGCCCTCGCCGAAACGATGCCAGATGACGAAACTGGAGAGCCGCGACGCTCGCGAAAACGTCGCGGGTCTGCTGACGCTGACTTCGCATACGCGTCGGATGATGCCGACGATGAAACCGCTGCCGCCACCATCACATGGAAAACTGCCGAAGCAGTGACCTCCTGGCTCGACAGTGGCAATGGGGTTGCGGTGGTTTTTGAGGGACAGCAGCCGATTTGGTTGACCATGACTAACGGTGGGCTGGAGCTCCTCACCGCACTTCAGAGTCGCGGGAAAGACCGGGACGCCTTGGATTTCGTCCTGAAGAGGCTGCAGCCGGGGGTCGACTCGGATGTTTATCTCAACTGGATTACTGGCTTTGAAACGTCTCCAACTCTGGATGGGCTGGTTGCGAAGAACGCTGAGTTGATCAGCGAAACAGAGGCACGAAACCAAAGTGCCACGGCGGCTGTCAGTCGCCTGCGGACACTTTCCTATCCAATGTCAATTGTCGGGCTGTTGCTCAGTGTGTTTGCCTTCGGGCATGTTGTCTCAAACAAACCGCCAAACCGCTTCGCGCCTTCGGTTGCGGAACTCACGCCGGAAACTCGCGAGATGGTCAATCGCTGCCTGTTGCTGGTGGTTGCCTTGTCAATCCTGGATCTGATCTGGACGATCCTGGCTTCGCAGGCCAATCAGATGACCGAGCTGAATCCGATGGGTCGGGAATTCATCAGGAATCCCGCTTTGCTTGGGGTATTCAAATTCGTGATGACCGGCATTGGTGTCGGCCTGCTGTTCGCTCTGAAGCAGCACCGAATCGCTCAGACCGCCGCCTGGTGGGCCTGTATGATTCTGACTCTGCTGACGATGCGGTGGCTGACGTTTAACTCCATGTTTGCGTAATTGGTAACTGCTGTTGCGTCGTCAACAGTCCGTGGTTCAAAGACTATGCGTTTCAAGGGCTGCCTGGCGAACGCTGATTCTCATGGCGGTTTTTCCTTATTCACGTCTGGGGCGAGCCCATTAGTGGCTCAATCGTGATCGCTCCGTTTCAGAAGGAAGTTTCGATGTTGAAGACGAATTCGATTTTCAAGTGCAGTGCTCTGGCACTGGCGTTCGTGGTTGCTGCCTCAGCAGTTGCCGAAGCTCAGCCAGGCGGTGGCGGTCGGGGATTCGGCGGTCGCGGCTTTGGCGGACCAGGTTTCGGTGGTCCTGGAGGCCCCGGCGGCGCGGACAAGATCTCGCTGCTGAGCAACCCTCAGGTGCAGACGGAATTGAAAATCGCCAGCGAGCAGAAGCTGTTCCTGGACGACATCATCACGGAGCATCGCGAGAAGCAGCGAGAAGCCTTCTCCGGCATCGATTTCCGTACTCTGCGGGATAAGCCCGAAGCCGAACGGGAAAAGATCATGGCCGACATGCAGGCCAAGCGAGAGAAGCTGAATAAGGACGCGGAAGCTGGCCTGCAGGAATTCCTCTCTGAGGAACAGATCACTCGGCTCGACCAGATTGTGCTGCAGCAGCGCGGCCTGCGGGCTCTGACCGATGACGAAGTCGGCAAGAAGCTGGCCATTACCGCTGACCAGAAGAAGAAGATTGAAGACGCCTTTGAAGCTGGTAACGAAGCTCGCCGGAAGATGTTCGAGGATATGCGAGCCAGCCGCGAAAACAACAACCAGGACGCCGGAAACAACAACGGTGGCGACCAGCAGGGCGGTCGCCGGGGCGGTCGCGGAGCATTCGATCCAGCTGCCTTCGCTGAAGTGCAGAAGAAGATGGAAGAAGCCGGCAAGAAGACTGAAGCCGACGTTCTGGCCGTGCTCTCAGCTGATCAGAAGAAGAAGTACGACGACCTGAAGGGCAAGCCGTTTGAGCTGGAACGCCGAGGCTTTGGTGGTCCTGGCGGCCCCGGTGCCTTCGGCGGACGTCCGGGTGGCGGACGTCCTCAGGGCGATGGCGGCGGTCGCCCGCAGGGCGATGGCGGCGGTCGCCCGCAGGGTGACGGCGGCGGACGTCCACAGCGACCGGCCACGGAATAGTTATTGGACCGATCTGGCTGGCAGGTTTGCCGGTCGCCGAGTTTCACGAACGCGGTTCTGCATCCATTGCAGGACCGCGTTTTCTTTTGCGCCGATTTCCTGTGACACAGTGAATCAGGTCGTGTCGCGGCCAACGCCCTGCCACGGCCAACGCCCTGCCACGGCCAGCGCACTGGCAGGTCAGAGCGGTTGGGACGCCACTGCCACCGGTCTGGCGAAAGCCACCGGTCCGGCGAAGGCACTGTCAACTTTTGACGGTTACGAAGACTTTTCCGGTTCCTGCGGTTCTAGCGACCGGAGTGATCCTGCCGGCTGTCCGGCCTGTGGCGGATCGAACGTCTGTGACGAGTGGCGATTGTGCCGGCAGTGCCAGATCGTCCGGCTGTTCCGAATTGATGTACTGGCCGGGCAACCCAGCCGAAAAGAAGGAGCGGAGCATTCGGTACAGAGTGAATGCGCTGTGGCTGCCTGGCGACTCTGCCGGTGGCGACGAAGGCAGCGGCAGTGGCGACTAATCTCGCCTCGCAGCCTTTCGACTGACAGCCAATCCTCTGGTTCCGGATGTTCCAGACAAGACCGAGTAGACATGGCGGCGGCGATCCACGGAACGGATCGCTCGCGTCAGTCTCTGCCAGACGATGATCCGCAAGGAGGCACCCGTGGCCCGGCATCCATGGATGGAAGCATTCCGGCAACGAATTGTTCGCTCGCACACCCGGCAACGGCGGGAACGGCGACCGCAACCAGCGATCCGTCACCTGGCACTGGAGTGCCTCGAAGATCGTACGCTGCTCTCGGCGACCGCTGTGCAGTTCGGTTCGGAACTGCACATCGTCACGGACTCGAGCGAGAACGTGACCGTCCGCGAGAATCCCGGCAGCCCCGGCCAGGTTCAGGTGCTGATCGGCCTGGCTCCGATCGCCGCCGGTCTCACCGCCACGACAAGCGAACTCACTGCTCTGGTGATTCGCACCGGTGCTGGAAATAACCGCGTCGACCTGAGCGCTGTCGACAGCGCCACGTTCGCAAACCTGACTGCCATTTCAGTCGACACCGGCAACGGAAACGATGCGATCATCGGCAGTCCCGACATCGCAGAAACGCTCTTTGGTGGCGACGGCGACGACATCATTGACGGTCAGGATGGCCCGAACACACTGCTTGGTGGAGACGGTAACGACTCCATTACTGCTGGCAGTGGGGCTGATTCCATCGACGCTGGCGACGGCAATGACACGGTCGACAGCGGCGACGGCAATGACACAGTTCTTGGCGGTGACGGCGACGACGTCATCGATTCCGGTCTCGGCGACGACTCCGTTGATGCCGGCGACGGCCAGGACGACGTGACAGCCGGCGGCGGCAATGACTTCATCGTCGGAGCCGGTGGTCGCGACACAATCTCTGCGGGTGCCGGTGACGACATCGTCTTTGCCGGAGCGGGCAATGACTCCGTCGACGGCGGTGATGGCAACGACTTCATCGTCGGCAATGGCGGTCGCGACTTCCTGAATGGCAATGCCGGAAACGACGTTCTTCAGGGACGCGCTGGAGCCGACGTTCTGAACGGGAACGGCGACGACGACACGATCCGCGGTCAGGCTGGTGCGGACGATCTGTACGGCGGTGATGGAAACGATCTGATTGTTGGCGGCGGCGGAGCTGACTATCTGTTTGATGAGGAACCCGGCCAGATCTCCACCGGGACCAGCACAGACACGCTACTGGGCCAGGGCGGCGACGACGTCATTCAGGCCTACAGCGGGAATGATTTGATTGACGGCGGCAACGGCAGAGACTTCGTCAGCACGCGTCCGGTGACGCTGTCAGTTACTGACGTCGTGATCTCTCCGGAAGGCAGCCTGGGAACATCCTCGGTTGCGAGATTCACGGTCAGCCTGTCTGAACCGCAGCCTCGCGACGTCACCGTTGACTATTTCACATCGTCCGACGGAACACTTCTCGGCGGAACTGCAACCGCCGGGGCAGACTACATGTCGGCGTCAGGGCGTGTGACGATCCCGGCCAATCAGACGTCGGTCTCGTTCAGCGTGACTGTTCTTGGCGATGACGTGCAGGAGGCCGAAGAAACGTTCTTCGTGAATCTCACGAACCCGGTTAACGCCATTATCTTCGATGGATTCGCTGAAGGCCGGATTCTTGACGACGACAACTTTGGTCTGACGATTACGCCGGAAACAGACGCCACCGCCCTCACCACAGCACTTGTTGGCACGGCAGGCGGCATCACCGTTACGGGAATGACAGTCCAAAGCCAGGCATTGTCGCAGACCATCACATCGACGGGACTCTTCTCTGCCGGTCCGACAGCGGCGTATGGCCTGCGAGGAGATGGGATTGTTCTCAGCACGGGAAGCGTCGCCGATTATGGCGATGGTCCCAACGTGGACCCGGATCACACAACGGATTTCGGTACCGAGGC
>JAPOLP010000575.1 GCA_029977045.1 Planctomycetota bacterium | reverse complement strand
GCCGACATCACTGAAGCCCAGATCGTCGGCCATGATCAGCACGATGTTCGGTCGATCGTCGGCGGTCGCGACGCCACAGACGCTGAACATCAATAGCAGGCACGACAGGATCGCTCGTTGGCGCAACAGGTGCGCGACTGCTGACGGCTCAGAAGATCGCATCGACTGGTCTCCCGGTCGTGATCCGATACGGCGTTCCGTCGGCGGCGGGGACTTCGGTTCGCGGGTCGATCCCGAGCGACTGAAAGATCGTCGCGGTGAGTTCTGCGGGCGAGACCGGATCGTCGGTCACTTGCTCGGCATAGCGGTCGGTCTGACCGAAGATCGAGCCCCCGCGAGTGCCGGCTCCGGCCAGTAGAACGGTGTAGGCATGAGGCCAGTGGTCGCGGCTGGCCCATTGCTGATTGATCCGCGGCGTCCGACCGAACTCTCCCATCCACACGATCAGCGTTTCGTCGAGCAGTCCGCGATCGTGCAGATCAGCCAGCAAAGCGGCGAGCGTCTGGTCGGCCCGAGGAATCAGGCTGTCGCGGATCAGTGGGAAGTGGTTGCGGTGCGTGTCCCAGGGATTGTTGGCCAGCTTCGCGGGCTTGCCGTCCGCCCAGTCCTGCTCTTCCTTGCCCCAGTAAACGGTGACGAATCGCGAGCCGGCTTCGATCAACCGCCGAGCCAGCAGCGCAGACGTTCCGTGCCGATGCCGACCGTAACGGTCTCGCGTCGCTGCCGATTCCTGTTCGAGATCGAAGGCCGAGTGAATCGTTAGTCGCTGCAGAATCTCTGCCGCCTGCTCCTGCAGCGATTCGAACCTTGCTGCCGAAGTCGCTTCGACTGTCGAGCCCGACTGCAATCCCTGCAGCAGTGAGCGGCGACCGGCGAAGCGGCCATCAGTCACGTCGGGCAGGCGATCGAACTGCGGCGGGACGACCTCGCCATCAGGAGTCACCTCGACCTGAAACGGATCCCAGAACGAACCGAGAATGCCGGCGTTCTGGCCCGGCAGGACCCGGTCCTGCATTTTCATCCGACCGGGGATCTCGATCAGACGCGGCATCACGACAGGAGTCCGATCGGCTCGATGAAACGCGCTGCCCATGTGCGGCAGGTCGGTATCTTCAACTTTCAGTCCGCCCGCCGAGCTGACGTGCGGGAAGCCGGTCAGCGACTGATAAACCGCCGGATCGTGGACCGTTCGGTCGTGCCGCATCGAGCGGATCTGTGTGACGAGGTGCATCTGCCGGGCGACCCGCGGCAGGTGCTCGCAGACAGTGATGCCTGGTACGCTAGTGCTGATCGGCTGAAACGGTCCGCGAATCTCCGCCGGAGCCTGCGGCTTCAGATCCAGCATGTCGATATGGCTGGGTCCTCCGTCCATGTAGAGCAGCAGGCAGGCCTTCGCGCGGGCCGGCTTCGAGGGCGCAGGCTGCGCCCCGGCAAAGCGAGGAAACGCAAACGGCGTCCAGCTCACAGAACCCAGCTTCAATGCGGTGCGACGGTGCATGGCGCCATTCTGTGTGATGCTGCGTTGCTGCCTCAAGTTCGTTCGGAGCTGGCGCCTCGACGGATCAGGCTGAGGCCAGCAGTTGCTCCGCCGCCTGCTGAATCCGTTCGCGGTCGGCGGCACTGACTTCGGTCAGCAGCGGGATGATCGGACCGGTCTGGGCGATGCCGGCAGCTGCGACCGCCGTGTGCAGAACGCGGATCGGGTTGATGGCGTTTCGCAGGTCTTCCAGCGGCTTGAACGTCTCTCGGATCCGTTCTGCAGATTCAAAGTTGCCACTCTTCAACGCGTGCAGCATGTCCATCGACTGCTTTGGTGCGACGCAGACGCAGCCCGATGTGAAGCACTGCAGCCCGAAGTCGCGCAGATGCACGATCGCCGGTTGCTCGCCAATACCGCTGACGATTCGCTCGGTCCCGACTGTGTCGGCCAGCTCGCGCAGGAAGGGGTCGTTCGAGGTGTCGTCACGCACGACGGCGTACTTGATCCACGAAATCAGGCCATCGTCCATCAGGCTCTTGACCGTGGGCACGTCGACGTAGCCGTCGTTCTTGATGTAGAGCACCGCCGGTTTGCCGAACGATTCGACAAAGCAACGAACAGCGGCGGCGACGCCCTGCACGGTCACGATGTCGCGAGTCGGCAGAATCATCGCGGTCGGGAAATCGAATTCACGCAGGATCGCTGCCTGATCCAGCATCGTCCCGAAGGCCGGGCCGACCGACGGGATCATCAGCGTGTTCTCACCCGCCAGCGACGCGAGCATCTCAAGCAGCGCCGCGTACTCGCTGAGGGCAACGTGGTACAGAATCGCGTTACCGCCGTAGAGCAGCGTCGAAACTCCGCCGGCTTCCATGTGCCGGATCAGCTTCTGGTTCTCGTTCGCGTTCAAAGACCGATCGGTGTTACGAGCCAGTGGTGGGACGGCAATGACGGATTCAGCCAGCGTCTGCGGAGTGATCTCGGCGGTGTTCATGGCGAGGCTCTTTGGTGGTTGTTCGCGGGGGAGTTCTGGTTGTTCAGACAGGACGGTTGCTAAGGCGGAACAGGTCCGGAGTCTGAAGAGATCCGACCAGTCGGTCGAGCGTCGGCGTTCAAACTCGCGTCACTGTTCGTCATGATCTGAAGCTCGCGGCAAGAGAGCGGTTTCGCTTCGATTTGGTTGCCCGTCCGCAGTCTGCAAGGAGTCACGGCATGATTTCCCGTCGCAGTTTTCTCAAGTCGACTGCTGTCGGCGCAGCGTCACTCGCGTTCGGGCGGGAGGGTTCCCGCAGCGGTATCGCGGCGGAGTTGACCGATGCTGGACTGCGGTTAGCGGCTCCCCAGCCTGACGAAGACGCATTCGCTTACATTCGTCGAGTTCGCGGGCAGTTTGATGAGCGGCTTTACCAGCAGATTCTCGGAGCAGCGAACTCGTTCAAGGAAGGCGACCGGACGATCGGCGTTGCCGCAGCCGATGAGGCAACCCAGCAGCACGCTCGCACGCTGCTGAGCCGGACGGTCGTTGCTGACATCTCGAAGCGCCCACCGTTCCGGGACGAGCTTTACGACCTGCTGCTGCAGAGTCTCGATCGATCGACGATCGGGGAGACGTCGCCGCTGACGCTCGGAGGGCTGAAGCAGTTTCTGCTGACGTCGAACGAGGCATCGATCAAGGCCGTCATGGGCGGGCTGCCGAGCGACGTGATTGGCTGCGTCGTCAAGCTGATGACGAACGAGGAACTGATCGCGGTCGGCGCGAACGTCTTCAATCCGCTTCCGGGCAGCCAGATCGGGGCACGTGGTTATCTGGGAGCCCGCATCCAGCCGAACTCGCCAACGGACAACACGCAGGACATCTTCTGGCAGGTGCTCGACGGCTGGTCGTACGCGGTCGGCGACGTCGTGCTCGGAACGAACCCGGTGTCGAGCGATCCGCGTTCGGTGCGGGCCATCGAAGAGACGCTCAAGGACCTGCTGGTTACGTTTGGCATCCAGGACGTGATGCCGCACTGCGTGCTCGCTCACGTCGACGTGCAGTCGGAGGTCGAGCAGACCTGGCCGGAAAGTACGGCACTGTGGTTTCAGAGTATCGCCGGCTGTGACTCGGCAAATGCGACGTTCGACATCAGTCTCGAAAAGATGCTGCGTTACGCGGACCAGCGAACCGGTCCGTTCGGCCTGTACTTTGAGACCGGCCAGGGAGCGGACTTCACGAACGGGCACAGTCACGGCTTCGACATGGTGCTGCACGAGTCGCGGAAGCACGGCTTCGCTCGCGCGCTGAAGCAGCGAGTCGCCGCCGCGCAGCAGCGAGCCGGATCGGGCCGCGAGCCATGGGTGCATCTCAATGACGTTGCCGGCTTCATCGGCCCGGAGGTCTTCCGCACGCGCGAGCAGCTCGTCCGCTGCTGCCTGGAAGACATCGTCATGGGCAAGCTGCACGGCCTGACGATCGGTCTCGACGTCTGCTCGACGCTGCACATGGACGTCTCACTCGACGATCTCGACTGGTGTCTCGACCAGATCATGCCGGCCAACCCGGCGTACCTGATGGCCCTGCCGACAAAGATCGACCCCATGCTTGGCTATCTGACGACTGGCTATCAGGACCACGTTCGGCTGCGCGAGAAGTTTGGCTTTCGAGTCAACGATGCCATGTGGCGTTTCTTCGGGCAGCAAGGAGTGATCAGTGAGTCCGGTCAGCCGACGTCGCACTTCGGCGATCCGCTTTGGCTTTACCTTCAGTACCGCCGCCGAAAACGTGACGGGCGCCGCGACGACGAGATCCTGGCGGAAGGCCGGGAGCAGATCGCCGCTGTCCGCAGCCGTGGCGTGTTTCTCGTCGAAGGCCACGGCCCGCGAACCTGGGACCTGCCGGTTCAGACTCAGGCCGAGATCTCACGCATCTATGCCGACGCGAAGCAGTCAATCTGGGCCGAACTTGATGCCGGGTTCATTGACGCCGTGCCGGATGTTCGCCGCGTCGCGACTCAGTCAAACGACCGTGAGGATTACATTCTGCATCCCGAAACCGGAGAACGTCTCGCGGATGAATCGCTGCAACTGCTGCAGACGTTGAAGCATCGCCGCAGTGGGAAGTTCGACGTGCAGATTGTTGTC
>JAPOLP010000485.1 GCA_029977045.1 Planctomycetota bacterium | reverse complement strand
TGCCGCCGAGTGACTTTGCATGATCAGCGATCAAGTCGAGGTACGAGCGGCAGTGGATAGGGTCGACGTGAGCGAGCGGTTCGTCTAGGACCAGGCAGTCGGCTTCAGAAGCCAGCGCCCGACCGAGTGACAGTCGCGAACGTTCGCCCTGCGAGAGTCGGTGCGGTAGAGCGTCCGCCACTTCGCCCAGTCGCAGCAGGGCGAGCCACTCGTCGACAGAACGGTCGACCTGGGGAGCGTCCGGGCGGACCGTGGCCAGGTGCTCGCGCGCCGTCAGCTTTGGCCACAGGCCGTGATCCTGTGGGCTCCAGAACAGCGGCAGCTGGCCGGCCTGCGGATTCGGTGAGAACGCCACCGTTCCTGAGGTCGGACGCTCGAACCCGGCCAGCAGACTCAGTAGCGACGACTTTCCCGCTCCCGACGCGCCGAGTACGGCGGTAACGCCTGACTGAATCGACAGATCGATCCCGGCCAGCCGAGTGGTTCGCCCGGTGGTCAGGGACGCGTCTTTCAGTCGCCAGATTGGGGCAGCCATAGGATTAAAGCTCTGAAATGCGAGGCAGATTTCCAACCAGCCATTTGGTTGCTGGCAGGTTAGAAACCTGCCCCACGAAGTCTGCAATCAGCGTCTAGAACCTGCGACGCCATCGCCAGGCCAGCGTTCGCTCAACCAGAACAAACAGAATCAGCGGTACGAAAACCGACAGCAGCGTCATCAGTGAAAGTGGGCCATTACGGCCATAGTGCATCAGGTTGTACAACCTCACGGGCAGCGGGACGATCGCCCCCGGCGTCCCCGGCAGGCTGATCGAGGCAGGGCAGAGCATTGCCGTTGCTGTGAGGTTCAGGAAAGCCCACCAGCACAGCAGGCCGGTCAGCAATACTGTTCTTCGCGGGCCGCTTGCCCAGAGAAGCGAGACGCCACGGCGTGTTCTCGCATCCGGGTCAGAACCACCAGTCAGCAGCCCGGCCACGAAGTCGGACTCACGCATGAATGCCGGCGAGACAAGCAGAAAAAGAAACAGCCCGCGAGGAATCAACAGTAGTACCAACGTCGCGACCAGCGGCAGCACCGTGTCTCGAATCGCAACCACCCCAGGCAATTGAATTGTGGCCAGGACCAGAGTGCTGAGAACGAGAGAACCGAACGCTCCTACGCCGAGAAAAAGCCCGGTCAGCAGCAGGGATAGACGGCTTCTTCTCATCGCTCCTGTGGTCAGCACGGTTTCTCCATTGGGGAGAGAAGCCGCTCGATCGATGCTCTTGTGGGAATCAGTCCGCAACCGGCTGGCCAGCCACTGCGAAATGACCGCTGCTCCGACACCCGCAGCCACAGCCAGAATGACGGCAACCGTCAACTCCGGCGCGAAGGACCTGACCAGTGACGGATTGTCGGCGATCGACGTCACGGCACTCAGGCCGCTCGCCCCGACGATGCTCACCGGCAGCCCCCACAGCAGAGCAACCCCGATTGCCGACAGGCTCCACGCGACTTCGCTGGTTTGAGTCAGCCTCGTGCCTGCGGGATGTTCGATCCAGCGCGACCGCTCGGGCCACGACCAGCGGGCGAGAATCCAGACGAGCAGACTCGCAGCGACGAACTGCAGCATTCCCGGCACAGCGGATCGCTGCAGCAGTGTTGTGACGTTCAACCCGGTTGCCTGCGAATCGAAAAGATGCACTGCCCAGGCGACGACAGACATCTCGGACGCGATCTCAAATTCCTGAAACGTCAATATGCCAGCCAGTAACGAGACCGCGACAGCAAGCAGCTTCTCGCCGCGGCAGCGAGGCCCAGGTCGCGCCGCCCGCGAATCACTCGCGGCAGACAGCAGAGTGCGGCAATGGCGGGCTTCCGGTGAGTCCAGAGGCGGTGGCGCGATCAGACGCAGCACCAGTCCTGTCGGCACGAACTTCAGCGTGACCAGACACAGATAGAGCACCTCGTTCCACGCGGGACGGTGCAGCAGCGACAGGTCGAAGCGGGCGTATGCGTATCCGACCAGCAGGTCGGGCGCGAACAAAGGAGCGAGCAACAGGCCGAGCAGCCAGCGACGTTTCGTACCGGACTCGCGACGGACTGCAGTTTCGAGCCAGATCGAGACGGGCACGGCAATCGCCGCGACGACGACGGCCCGCAGCAGCGACCAGGCGACGGCTGCCGCGAAACTCACTGTGAGTACTCCGCCTGCAGCCATTCCAGACACTCGCGATGCGCAGCCGCGACGCCGTTCAGGTCGACGCCCTCGGCCACAAACGGACGCAACTGCCGAACCTGCTCGGGCAACTTTGATTCGTCGACTTTGCCCAGCGGTACCTGTCGCGATCGCGAGTTCGCCAGCCGCACCTCAACGTCTTCAGAGAGCAGGTAATTGACAAGTTTCTCGGCGAGCTTTCGGTGTCGGCAGTTCTTCACGATGGCCACCGAGTTCGGAATACAGATCGTTTCGCCCTGTGGCGTTCTGATGGGTCGCATGTCGACCGGCTCGTCATCATCAACAGCCAGGAAGTAGTCGTCAGTGTCGGTCCAGCCCAGAGAGCACTTGCCAGCCGCGACCAGGTTCTTGACGACGGCGTTGCCCTTCACTTCGACGATTCCACGCTCGCGGGATTCGCGATGCCACTGTTTCAGCTTCTCTGCTCCCCACTGCTGCCACAGGATCGAGTAGTGTGTCAGCGTCGTCCCGTACAGCGGCTGCGCGACTGCAACTCCAGATAGGTCCCCGGCCAGAGCGGCGTCGATCGCTTCGTCAGTCGCCGCGAACTGATCTGTATTCACAATGTAAACCCGCAGCCGCGCGCCGAAGCCCGCCCAGCAGCCATCAGGATCACGGTACTGCCTCGGAATGCGTTCGTAGCCCACCCCAACGTACGACTCCAACACGCCCTGCTCCTTGAGCTTCATCGTGCCGAGCACTTCGTTGTTCCAGAAGACGTCGCATCGCGGATTCTCACGCTCGGCGACCAGCAGGCTGACCAGGCTCAGTGATTTGGTCGCTTCGGTGTCAAAGCGAATCTCCAGCGGGATGCCCGTCTCACGCTCAAAATCGCGGAGCACGTCTTCCGAGTACACGGAATCGTGAGCGCAGTACACGACGAGCCGATCAGCTTCGGGCCGCTGCCACCACGTCAGGCACAGCAGCCCCGCGAGCGCCAGGTTGGTCGCGATCAGGGCTGTCAGACTCGACAGCGGCGGACGATTCATCCAGCTCGTTCCGCCGGATTCCTGGGAAGAAGACTCAGTCATCGGTGGCAGATCAGTCCTTCGATGACTCTTTGGCAATCGCGTCGAAGTAACTCTTGATGCCTGGCACATAGCCTGGCGGAATCTCTTCCAGCTCGATTGCCTCGCTCAAGCCGCTGCGAACTTCCTTTACCAGATCCTGATACTGCTCTTTAACGTCGCCCGATTCGCTGACTCCCTTGGTTTTAATTGAGAGCAGCACTTTGCCGGCGTCGATCGACGTGCGGGTCTTCTTCTTCTCGAAGTCCGCGTCGACATTCTCTTCTTCCTCGACATCACCACCGCGTCCCTGGCCTTCGCCGCCGGTCCCCTCGCCCTGTCGCCGCCCCATCAGCTCAGCATAGAACCGCTCGTAATCTTCCAGGCTGGCACCGTCAGCCAGTTCCTGCAGTTCTCCCATCGAGTTCAGCATCTTCGCCTTCTGGATTGCCTCGAGCGTCTCTTCCAGCTTCTTCATTTCCTTCGCGGTTTTGGCGATCTCCTTGAGCTCCATCTTCGCGAGTTCCGCCGACTCCATCGCGGCTGCCAGTGCTTCCTGAGCCATCTCGGGATTCTTTGATGCGGCTTCCATCTGCTGCTTCGCCCGCTGCAGAGCCGCCCGTAACTGCGGCGACTTGA
The DNA here is from genome assembly GCA_029977045.1 of Planctomycetota bacterium. GTDB lineage: Bacteria > Planctomycetota > Planctomycetia > Planctomycetales > Planctomycetaceae > JAPOLP01. The sequence goes on along the minus strand of JAPOLP010000485.1, from coordinate 1,358 downwards.
CGTGCTCGCGAGCGAAATCGTCGAGTTCTTTCATCTGCTTCTTGAGTTCCTGTTGCAACTTCTGCTTCTCGGCGGGATCGTCGGTCTTCGCGAGTTTCTGGAGTGTCTCCCGCATCTTGTCCAGCTCTTTCATCAGCTCGTCGGCCTCGCCGTTCTCCAGCTCCTTGCCCCACTTCTTCATCTGCTCGGCCGAGCGACCGAAGTGCTGTGCGGACGCGTTCTTATTCAGCAGTTCTTTAAGCTCGTCACTGTTTCGCACGTCGCGCCACTTGAGTGCAACTTCCTTCTGGCGGTCCTGCAGTTTCTCAGCGTTCAGTTCGGGAGTCTCGCGCTTCATCTCACCAAACGTCTTCGCCACTCCCTCCAGCGCCTTGCGGACGTCTTCCGAGATTTCGCCTTCGTCTGACGCAGTCTCCAGCTTCGCCTTGCGTTCCTGAGTTTGCTCCTTCGCCTTGGTGAGTTCCACGACTTCTTCTTCGAGTTTCGCGGCCTCAGCCTGTTGCCCGAACGGGTCGCACTGCGGCATCAGCATGACGGCTGCGACGAGACACGGAATCCCCGTGAGGAGAACCGATCGCAAGCGACTCTGTTCCCAGCGATACGGCACGATCTTCTCGGGCAGAAGCTGCTCAGAGCGTCGCTCGGCGTCCCGGCAGACCAGTGGCTGAAAGTTTCCGCCGGAAGACTCCAGCAGAGTCAGCGTCAGAAACAGATCCTTGCTCGCCGCGTGCTGGTCGATCTGGCGAGCAGCTTCGTCGGTTCGCGGTCGACGATGAATCAGCATTCCCAGCAGGACACCCACGACAGGAATCGCCAGCACCGACGCGGGATGAAAGAAGTCCGGCAGCACGCCAAAGCCTCGGCTGGCGATAAACGCCGCCAGATATATCGCGGCCAGGACCAGCGTGATGATCTGAGCTGATCGGCCCATGGCCAGCAGGGTAAATCGCCGGACAACCGCCTGCAGCAGTTGCAGGGACTTCGGGCAGTCACTCATGTCTGTTCTCCACTGGGCTTCGCCCCACGGTGCGGCGGGCAGAACCCGTTTTCGCGAGACACTCGGTCATTCGCCGGCAGGCCAGAGAGTCTATCGGCACCCGGTCGCAAACGGCAATCAGCGTTTTCGTTCCGCTGATAGGGCGTCACCATAATTCCGACTGCCCAGACCTCAGGATAACTCCTCACATATTCACGGTGATTCAGACCGCCCGTGAGGTGAGCATAATTAACCATGTGGCACATAAGGTGTTGCTCGTCGCTAGTGTCCAGTCGTTCGGGCCAGTTGAAACCATCAGCACTGAGCTTGGCGGATTTTTGGCGCCGATGGGTTATTTGCCTTCCAATCTTGAGGAATTTCA
>JAPOLP010001061.1 GCA_029977045.1 Planctomycetota bacterium | reverse complement strand
TCGAACGGGCTCGCCAGGTTTCGTAGCCGCCGAGGGCGGGATGTTCAGTGGTCGGCAGGGAGCCGTTGTAACCGTTTGCGAGTTCGATCGTGAAGGACTGTTTGAAGGGCGTCTGCTTCTTGATCGCCAGTCCGGTTTCGACAAACGTTTAGCAGGGGCTGCTGACGATGCCCAGGTCGCCGATCTGAATTGCCTGCAGGCGGGTGGTGACTGTGGCCGGGTAGTCGGCCAGCAGGACGGACTCGCGAGCGTAAACGTGGCGGCGGTCGCGGTACGGGCCGGCGCCTGCTTCCGCGAGCAGCTGCTTTGCGTGGGCGAGTTCCTCGGCATCTGGTCGGCGGACGCCGAGTTCGACTTCGGTGTCGACAGACTTCAGCGGCACCCAGTCGCGATGCTCGATCTTCTGCCAGGCTCGAAAGGTCGCGTCAGCGACGCTTGTCGCGACGACCTGAATCTGCTCGAACGGCTCACGCTTCGGCGCTGACTTCGCGGCGAAGTCAACGTTATTGATGTTGCCGCTGGTCCCGTTCGACATGATGCCGACGAAGGCCGGTTTGACGTTCGTTGCCTTGAGCCGCTGGGCAATACGCTGAGCAAACTCGCCAAAATAATCAGCCGACAGCAGACCGCCGGGGATTCCGCCGACATAGTGCAGCGAGTAATTCGCCAGCAGCGCGATCGGTCGACCGTCGCGGGCGATGACGGAGACGAAGCCGATCTCGGGATCGATCGGGCCGGACGGCTTGTCGAGCAGATCGCTGCCGCGCGGCGGGTTCATGCGGACGCGATCCTTGCCGATGTCGAGCGGGTCGGCGAGGTCGTATCCCGATTTCATGAACCAGCGGCGGTTGAAGACCTGCGTCGGGTCACTGGCCGAGCCCCAGCCGATCTTTGCCGGTTCGCGCTGTGAGTGTGCCTGAGCGATACCTGCGGCGATCCGGTCAGCCAGGAAGCTGCGGTACTCGACTTCTGGTTCGCTCTGAAAGACTCCGGCGACGGTGACTGCCGAGTGGGTGTGCGTTGCCGAACAGAGAATGTTCGACGTAGGGATCCCGGTCTCCGTTTCCGCCTTCTGTCGCGCGGCGTCGAAGATTTCGCGCGGGATCATGCAACTGTCGCAGACGACGATCGCCAGCTTTGTCGAACCGTCGTCGAGAACCAGACAGCGTGCATGAAGCGGATCGTGAGCCCCTGTGACCTGATGGTCGGACATGTTTCCGTTTGAGGAGACCGGAAACTTCGTTGGCGTGATGTCGATCGCGAACGCGCCGGCTTTGAAAGTTCTGGCGGTGTCATCGGCGCTAGCTGACGTCAGGCCGGCCAGTGACCAGGCTATTGCGAAGGCCAATAAGCATTGTCGGATCGCAACGGTTCTGAATGACTGATTCCGGGTGTTCATCGTCGGCTCCTTTTGAGTTGCGAAGCAATTGTGAGTCGTTGGCGGCCTAAAGAAACATCGCCTGGATCCCGATCAGGTCGCGGCTGATCTGGGCCTGCAGCTCGCGAACGTGATCGCGGTCGCCAGCTTCGCATTGTTCGATGCGGGCGTGCAGGGATCCCCAGCGAGCAATGACTCTCTCGGCCAGACGTTGCAGTTCGGCATCCGGCGTGTTCTGCAGAGCGACCACGTGCAGCGTCCGGGCTTCGGACTGGAATTGCTTTCCGAGTTCGACCAGGTCTCGGCGGTCTTTCTCGAACCGACGATCATTTCTCAGCCAGCGGTCCAGATCTTCGGTCAGGTGTTCCGCATCCTGTTCGAGCGTGGCAGCGCGGTCACGCAGCGCGTTGCGATCAAAACCGCCTGGAATGCGGAGCGGTTCGCGGAGGGCGACGAGACGTTGCTCGATTTCCTGCAGCGACTGCTGAATCTCCGGATGATCAAGCGTGCGGAAGTGACGCGAGAACGAGACCCAGGCATCCGGCAGGTAGCTGTAAGCATCGACGAGTTCGTCCTCGGATTCGTTGCGGCGGACGCAATCCGCGAAGTGCTGGCAGCAACCATAGAACTCCGACGCAGCCGACGGCACCTCATGAGCATTGGAAAGCTGAATCAGTACGTTGAGATTCACCGCGAGGTAAATGCGATCGATCTCGGCGAGAATCCCGTTCGTCAACTGGCCGAGTAACTGGCGGTCGATGCCCCGTACCAGCCACAGCAGCTCATGAATCTTCTGATCGGCTTCCTCAATGTTCAGCACGTTGCGTTCGACAAAGTGGCTTTGCAGTCCAACGACTCGCCGAGCCAGCGGCCCCCACTGGCCAACGAAGTTCTGATAAGACGCGACGAGCGTGTTGTACGGTGCCTGTCGGGCGACTTCGTCAGCGAATGCTGATGCGGCCTGCTGCGCTCGACTGGCGGCATGAATTGCTTCATGCCGCTGTGGTGAGCGACGCAACTCTGTTTCAAGATCACTGACTAGAGCACGCAGATAGAACGACAGCGAATCGGCCTGACGCTGCAGCG
>JAPOLP010001131.1 GCA_029977045.1 Planctomycetota bacterium | reverse complement strand
CTACGAGTACGGGATCCACATGCCGCTGGCTGTTGCCTGGCCGAAGAACGCTCCGGGCGGGCAGACGAGCGATGATCTGGTCAACCTGATCGATCTGACGGCGACAATCTACGACGTGGCTGGCGTCGAGCCTCCGAGTGCAACGCCGGTTGCCGGACGCAGCATTCGCAACGTGCTGGCGTCGGAGAAGAGTGGCGTTGTGGATCCGGCTCGCGAGGCGGTCTTCAGCGGTCGCGAGCGGCATTCGTCGTCGCGGTTTAACTCGCTGAGTTACCCGCAGCGCTGCGTCCGGACGCAGCAGTACCTTTACATCCGCAACTTCAAACCGGAACGCTGGCCGGCAGGGACGCCGCAGAAGCTCGGGCCACCGTACCGGCTTGAGGACGGAGTCTTCACCGGGAAGCTCGGGCCGATGCACGGCGGCTATCACGACATCGATGCCTGCCCGTCGCTGTCGATCCTGATTGGCAAGGCCGACGATCCGGTGCTCGGGCCGTTCCTGCATCTGGCGGTTGATAAGCGACCGGCGGAAGAGCTGTTCGATATCCGCAGTGATCCGGGCTGCCTGAAGAATCTCGCCGGCGACGCGCAGTTTGTCGACGTCCGGAAGCAGCTTGGCGATCGGCTGCTGAGCTACCTCAAAGCGACCGACGATGCCCGAGTGACCGCGCCCGACGGCGGCGACGTCTGGGAAACGTACCCGCGCTACAGCTCGTTACGCTGGTTCCCGACTCCGGACTGGGCGACGCAGAGTCCCGCCAGCATTCCCAGGCAGGACTGGATCGAGGCGAAGCGACCGGTGACGAAGTAGTGTCGCCTGAGGCACGTCTGACGAATTAAGGGTCGATACAGGGGTGGCCGGGGCTGGACTGAGCTTGCGAAGGAAGCCCCGGTTTCTAAACGCTCGGCATAACGCCGACCGGGGTTTCGCTCGTGCCTCGCTCCAACCCCGGCCACCCGGAATTCCAACCCTGAAAGGGTTGCACACGGTGGTGGACCGGTTGTGGAACGCTTTCAGGGTTCGGGCGGCCTCTGGACCGTGACCTGGGGTGACTCCGCTGCGCGGCTGCCCCCAGGCTTTGATCTCTGACCCCGTTGGGGTCATGCCAGCGAGCGCCGTCGAATGTCGATCGCCAGTCCGGCGAACATCTTCGCAAGTCGATCGTTGATTCAGCCGGCGTTGAGCTAAGGGTCGATCGCCCGACGAGGCCGGACAGGTTTTCCAACCGGCAAAGTTTGACAGCCGTGGGGCACGGTTGCGGCGTTTGTTCCGACCGGATGATCGTCATAACCGGACCAGGTGGAACGCGACGCTCTTTCGGCGTGACGGCTATGGCCGCTCCACCCAGTCTTAACATTTCCTTCGGCTTTTTCTGACGATTCCTTGTGTGCACGCTAACTGGAGCGATCCGGTGTCAGGATCGCGAGCATCGCGCGAAAGCGCTCACACAGAAGGAACGTCACAATGCTTTTTAAACGACTGGCGTCGGCGGCGCTGGCCACGGCCGTCGGCATTGGTGCTGCAGGAGCAGCAATCGCCGAGGACGTCACGGTCTCGGCCGAACAACTCAATGCTCTGATGCAGCGGCTGGAACAGGCCGAGGCGAAGATCAACGAACTGGAATCTCAGAAAGCCGCCGGTGTCAGCGTCGATGGCTCACAGATTCCGCAGTACGGCAATGCGGGCACGCCGAGCTTTCTGGCTCCGGAATCGCTGCACCGCAACGCATCGCTGAGTAACGCGGCGGATGACGACCTGCGTCAGCGGCTGGAGTCGCTGGAGACCAAGTGGGTCGACCTGGAAAAGTCAGTCGGCGACCGCGTCAAAGACGGCACGTCGAACTCGGACATGCAGATCACTGGCCGAATTCACGCGGACTACTGGAGCTTCCCGGACGCTGACGCCGGCATCGCCGCGATGGAAGGCGGAGATCCTCAGGACCGCTTTGCATTCCGCCGCGTCCGATTCGGCGTGAAGGGCAACGTGAAGGACAACGTCACCTACAAGATCGAGATGGAATTCGCGAACCCGAACTCAACCGAGTTCCGCGATGTTTACATCGGAATGAAAGACCTGCCGTTCTTCCAGACACTTCAGGT
>JAPOLP010000172.1 GCA_029977045.1 Planctomycetota bacterium | reverse complement strand
CTGATCAAAGAAGAGCCCCGCCGCCACGCGATCGAATCCCTCGGCCGAACCGTCCGCCGGCAGTTCTTCCGTCAGCGGCTCAACAATCTGCGGATCGAGCTTCAACAGGTCGCGAACCGTATTCGTGAACTCGTCCCGGTTGAGCCGCCGGACCGGAATGCGCCCGCCATCCTGACGCGCGGCGAGTTCCACTTCTCGCAACTGGCGGCTCACCCACGTTGTCAGCGCGGCAGCCTGCTGAGCATCGGGACGAGCTTCCCCTTCCGGCGGCATCTCGCCCGCGTTGACACGATCGATGACCTCTTTCCACTGCTCCGCAACCTGCGGTGCCGAGAAGTCCGTCCCCAGTCGATCAATCCGGTATCCGGCCTTCGCCGTCTCGGGTCCGTGACACGTCGCGCAGTGTCGCTGCAGTAACGGCTGTACGACGTCGCGGTACTGAGCGGCTGATTGCTCGCCCGTCTGGCTGCAGACAGTCGATGTGCCGGCGCCGACCAGCACCACAATCAAGGCTGCCGAACGCAGATACCAATGTGGAATGGTCATGCGAGACGCTCGTTTAACGGGTGAAGCGTGCCGACAGAAGTGAGCAACGGAACGTCAGAGACTGACCGACGCGGGACGCAGCTTATCTGAAAACTCAACGGCGATTCAGTCGTGCGGGCGCTGAGTCGCGTGTTCGTCGCGTCGGCACTCCGCTGGCAAAATTACCCACCCTGTGGTTTCATCCCTCGCCGTTTCCAGATCGCAGCAGAACCGGAGAGACACATGAAAACCTCAGACGATACCCAGTGCTCAACCCTGTCCCGTCGTGACTGGCTGAAACTGGCCGGTGCAGCCGTCGCCGGACTTCAGACGGGCAGCGAGTTGAACGCTGCCGAAGCGCGGGAGCCGTTCCGGATCGGAGTCGTCTCGGCGGCGATTCTGGGGAAGCCGCAGACTCGCAACGGGCACACCTGGCACTTCGCGCAATACCTGCATCCCGAAATCGATCTCGACGCGCTGAAGAAGCATTATCCGCAGGTCGTTGACGGCTGGCGCAAGGTGTATCGCAATCCGGAACTCGACTTTGATCTGCTGCCGTTTCCGGACACGCGGATCACTCACTATTACGACGCGGACCCGACCGTCGGTGCGGCGTTCGCGGAAGTGTTTCCCGGAGTGCAGGGCGCGACGAGCCTCGAACAGATGGCCGGCGAAGTCGATGCCATCTGGATGGGCGATGCGTCGGGAAAAGGCGACGATCATTTTGATCTCGTCGCCCCGGGACTGGCTCGCGGACTGCCGACGTTCTGCGACAAACCGATCGGCGGAACTGTTGCCGGAACCCGTCAGATTCTTGAGTTCGCGAAGCAGCACAACGCGCCGCTCATGTCAGGCAGCATTTTCAATTATGAGTGGGGAATGGAAGCCGCGTTGCGGATGCGCAATGCCGGAGACTTCGGTCAGATCGAACATGTCTCGGCGCGGCTGCACAGCCGGTATCGACTCGATGGCTGGATGATCTACGGGCAGCATCCCGTCTGGACGGTGATGAGTCTGATGGGGGCCGGAGTCGAGGCCGTCAGCATGTACGAGTACCGCGACACCTGTCATGCGCTGATCACGTACCCGGACCGGTATCCGTGTCATGTCTGGTACGGGCAACCGTTCGAGCGCTTCGAATACAACCGGACCGACGTCTATTTCAAGAAGAAGCTGTACAGCTTCACGCCGTCGATCGAGGGCGACTTCGACATCGGGCACAAGTACGAAATGGTCCGCATGGCGGCGACATTCCGCGACATGCTGCACTCGCGCAAGGAGCCAAATCCGCATCAGGAAATTCTGGAAGTCACCGCAATCGTGCACGCCGCCGCGAAGTCGCTGAAGGAGCAGAGCCGACTGGTTCGACTCGAAGAAGTGCTGTCCTGAATGAACTCAAGCATCGCTTTTGACAGAATCTGATCTGTCATGAAGCCACTGATTGCGGCGTTTGCCATTTGAGAAGAGCGCCGTCCAACTGCACGTCCAGAGACGACTTGAACGATGAAGCTCACCTTGCCGCTGACCGTTATCCTCCTTCTGGCCTTTCAGCTCACACTTCGACCAGCTTCTGCCCAGTACGCACCGTGGCAACATCACGGCACGCTGGTGCTGCTGACGACGCCCGACGGCGCGGACCTGCCTGAGTCGGCTCGCGTCGAAGGGTTTCCGGTGCTCGTCCGTCTGAGCCGGGAGACGTTTGACTTCAGCCAGGCTCGGACGGACGGCGCGGATGTTCGGTTCTCGATTGACGGAGAACCGGTCGCTTATCAGATCGAGCATTGGGACTCGGACACAGGCGAAGCGTGCATCTGGGTGCGAGTCCCGGTCATTCAAGGCAACGCCCGGCAGCAGTTGACGATGCACTGGGGCAAGGCCGACGCTGCCACCGAGTCCAACGGCAAAGCGGTGTTCAACGAGTCGAATGGCTACGCGGTCGTCATGCACCTTGGTGATGCCAGTGATCCGGTCCGGGACGAAGTCGGCAGCGTCTCGCCAGCCGACAAGGGGACCGAGTCCTGCCCGGGCGTGGTCGGACTTGCACGGCGGTTCGATTCGGGCAAGGGCATTGCGTGCGGCGAGCAGATCGAGAAGCTGCCAGGCGGTCAGGGGCCGTTTACCACAGAAGTCTGGTTCAAAGCTCAACAGGTCAACTCGACGGTGATAGGCTGGGGCAACGAGCAGGGTCAGGGCAAAGCCGTGATGCAGGTCCGCAGCCCGCCGTACGTGAACATGGACTGCTACTTCTCCAATGGCAACGTGGCCAGCAGCAAAGGCAGCCTGTCGATGTCTGATTGGGTCCACGTCGTGCATGCTTATGAGAGTGGCAACATACGGCTTTACGTGAACGGGAAACTCGACGGCAACTCGGACGCGAAAGGCAGTCCACTCAACATCCGCAACCCGGCCCGGATGTGGCTGGGCGGCTGGTACAACCGGTACGACTTCGCCGGCGAGATCGACGAAGTGCGTCTCTCAACCATTCAGCGCTCGGCCGACTGGGTCAGGCTCAGCTACGAGAACCAGAAGCCAAACCAGACACTCGTCGGCACGCTGAGACAGGCCGGCTCAACTCTGACTGTGTCGCCCGAGTCTGTCATCGTCGAAGAAGGCGGACGGGTGACGGTGACCGCTCAGGCTGGCGGGGTCGAGAAGGTCTACTGGCTGTTGCGACGAGGCGACGAAGAAACCGTCGTCGCGAGCGATCGCTTTTCACACTCGCTCGACGCCGGACGCGTGACCGCCGACACGTCGTGGACGCTGCGATTCAAAGCCGTCTATCCCGACGGCGCGAAGACGCTCGACGTGCCGATCACGATCCGCAACACCATCCCCGAGCCGGCCTTCACACTGAACGCGCCACAAGTATGGAATGGTCGGGACACGATCGAGGTCGTGCCGCAGATCAGCAACCTCGATGCAATGAAATCGGTCGGTGCAGGTGAGTTGAACTATCGGTGGGTGGTCTCGGGCGGCGCTGTCATCAAGGAGATCGCCCCCGAACGGCTGATCCTGCGGCGATCGCAATACTCCGGTCCGATCCGCGTCACAGCATTCATCAACAACGGCGGTGCGGACGTCGCGGCCACAACAGATATTCAGGTCACCGAGCCGGCATCCGATCCCTGGATCCAGCGCAAGCCCGACGCCAATGAGAAACCGGAAGAAGGCCAGTTCTACGCTCGCGACGACCAGAACGAAGGCACGCTGTTCTACAACGGAACGCTCGACAAGCCGACCGACTCGGTGTTCCTCAACGTCTATGCCGACGAGAAGCCGTATAAGTCGGAAACGAAATCGCTCGCGAACGGCGGGCGTTATGCGTTCGCCGTGAAGCTGAAGCCCGGCCTCATCAAGTACCGCGTTGAGTTCGGTGCGACGATCGGCGGCCAGCAGCAGGTACTCGACCGAGTCAGCGATCTGGTTTGCGGAGACGCGTTTCTGATCGACGGCCAGTCGAATGCGCTGGCCACGGACACTCGCGAGGATGCACCGCGCGAGACCAATGAGTGGATTCGCAGCTACGGCGGACCGACCGGACGCGGTGACGCTAACCGTTGGGTCGAGGATCGCATGAAGGAAGCGGACCAGGCCGGTCTCGCGCGGCCCAACCTGTGGTGCCGGCCCGTCTGGAAACGCAACTCGCCCGAGCACCAGGCGGAACTCGGCTGGTGGGGCATGGAACTGGCGAAGCGGCTTGTCGACAGCCAGCAGGTTCCCGTCTGCATCATTCAGGCCGCGGTCGGCGGCTCGCGCATCGACGAGCATCAACCCACGTCTGACAACCACGCCGATCTGAATTCGATGTACGGTCGCATGCTGTGGCGAGTTCAGCAGGCACGACTCACGCACGGCATGCGCGCCGTCCTCTGGCATCAGGGCGAAAACGATCAGGGAGCCGCTGGCCCCACGGGCGGTTACGGCTGGGAGACGTACCAGCAATTCTTCATCGACATGTCAGCCGGATGGAAATCCGACATGCCGAACATCCAGCACTACTACGTCTTCCAGATCTGGCCCAACGCCTGCGCGATGGGCGGCCGCGACGGATCAGGCGACCGACTTCGCGAAGCACAGCGAACACTGCCGCGGCTGTACTCCCGTATGAGCATCCTGTCGACACTGGGCATCTCTCCGCCCGGCGGCTGCCACTATCCGCTCGAAGGCTGGGGCAAGTTCGCAAGTCTGATCCAGCCCCTGATCGAGCGCGATCTCTACGGCGTGAAACCCGACGGCCCGATCACACCCCCAAACATCCAGCGAGCCCGCTTCACCAGCACAGCCCGCGAAGAGCTCATCCTGGAGTTCGATCAACCGCTCGCCTGGCACGAATCACTGACGCGCGAGTTCTACCTCGACGACACCGCTGGCGACGTCATCTCCGGCACGGTGTCGGGCCACGCCCTCGCGCTGAAACTGAAAGCTCCAACGACAGCAACAAAGATCACCTACCTCAAAGAACGAGACTGGAACCCGGACCGTCTGCTCGTTGGCACGAACGGCCTCGCGGCTCTCACGTTCTGCGACGTCACGATCGAAGCGGCTGCTGCGAAGTGAGGTCCGCGGCTGATGAGGAACGCGCTACCGGTCGGTGCTCTTCTGCGACTCGCCTCAATCGGGGTCTGTGCTGCCTTCTTCCAGGGGTGACCGATTCAGTAATCAGCGATTGAACCGTCCGGATGCCGTCCTCGCGTTGGCCATTCCGGGACGATCGGCTGCTTCGCGAGTTCTGCCAGACGAGCCTCATCCACTTCGCAACACAGGCCCGTGCCTTGAGGCAGCGATGCGTAACCGTCGTTATCGATCGACCAGTTCTTCCTCACAAGACCTTCCGGAGTGATGCTCGGGTAATACTCGTGCGTCAGGTAGAAAGGCACAGTCGCGCTGCAGTGCAGGCTCGCGGTGGCCCCGAGGTCGGTCGTTACACAGTGCGGAGCCAGCGGGACATGAAACGCCTCGCCCAGCGTCGCGATCTTCCGAAGCTGGCTGATGCCGCCGGTGTGGGCACAGTCAATCTGCAGAATGTCGGCACAGCCTTCCTGCAGATAACCGATCACTTCCCAGATCGTGCGTGCCTGCTCGCCCACGGCCAGCGGGATGCTGATCTGCTCTTTCAGCCGCTTGAACACTTCGAGATTGCCCGGCACCGCAGGTTCTTCGATGTACGTCACGTCGTACGCTTCGATGGCTGACGCGAACTGAATCAGAAACGGCGGCGGCATCGCGCAGTGAGCATCGAACATCACCATGCCATCAGGACCGACTCGCTTCCGGGCGTCTTCAATCTGGCGGACCATCGACTCGATCTGCTGTGGCGTTCCCGAAAACGGTTGAGCTCCGCAGCCGACTTTTGTCGCTTTCGGTGTCGGATAAAAGTGCAGTTTGTCACGTACCGGCCCGCCGAGCAGACGGTACACCGGGACGCCCCACAGTTTGCCGGTGATGTCCCACAGGGCCATATCGATGCCGGCCAGCGTGTGCATCATGAACGGCCCGCCCCGCATGTTGCGGTGGGCGCGATGAATCTTCTGCCACAGGTACTCGATCCGCGTCGGATTCTCGCCGTCAATGAGTTCAAACAGGGATCGCGCCAGTTCGGCACCGACGTTCGGTTCAAGCTGATCTATCTCGCCCCAGCCAGTGATGCCGAGATTCGTTTCAACTTTCAGAAACACTTTGCGCATCACCGGAGTCGCAGTGAGCTTCGTAATACGAATCGACGATGCACTGTCCGCGACATTCGCAGCCGGGTTGTTCGGATCGTCATCGCCAAACGCGATGTTTGTCGAAGCCGCATAACCCGCCGCTGTCATGCCCAACGAGGCCAGCCATTCCCGTCGCGTTTTCATCACCATCTCCTGTGTGAGCAGCGGCCAGAGTCCGTCGTACTTGCTGTTCGTCAGTAATCTGCAATCGAACCGTCCTTGAGCTTCGCTCCCGGCCAGCGATAGCTCTGCGGTTTGGCGGCTTCGGTCTGCAGAAGTGTTTCGTCGACTTCCACACCCAGTCCCGGACCTGGCGGCAGTCCGATGTAGCCATCCTTGTCGAGTTCGAACTCCATCCGCGTCAGGGCTGGTTTATTGAAGCCGGCGTTCTGTGGATAGAACTCGTGTATCAGCAGGAACGGGATCGATGACACAGTGTGCAAGCTCGCCGCGATGCCCAGAAATGTTGCGGTGCAGTGCGGAGCGAGCGGGACGTGATACGCCTCGGCGAGTGTCGCGATCTTCTTCATCTGGCTGATACCGCCGGTGTGATTGCAATCCGGCTGCAGGACGTCGAGACACCGCTCCTGCAGATACGGAATCATGCCCCAGATCGTGCGATCGCGTTCTCCGGCAGCGAGCGGGATGTTGATCTGCTCCTTGAGCCGCTTGAATACTTCGATGTTTCCGGGCACAGCCGGCTCTTCGATAAACAGCAGGTTGTATGGTTCGAGCTTCGAGGCCAGTTGAATCAACGTTGCTGGAGGTACGGCTGAGTGCGCATCAAACATCACCGCACCGTCGTTACCGACCTTCTCGCGAGCCCGTGCGATGGCCTGCACCATGCGATCGATATCCGCCGGTGTCCCGGAGTGCTCGTAGATTCCGTGCGGTGGAACCTTTTGAGCTTTGTCGGTGTGGTAAACGCGGATGCGGTCCCGCGTCGGTCCGCCCAGCAGCCGATACACCGGAGTGTTCCACAACTTCCCGGTCAGGTCCCACAGAGCGATGTCGATCGTGGCGATCGTATGCACCATCAAGGCCCCGCCACGCATGTCGCGATGCGCCCGGAACAGCTTCTGCCAGATGTATTCGATGCGTGTGGGATTCTCGCCATTGATCAGTTCGAACAGTGATTCAGCCAGAATGCGCGCGGGCCGGGGATCGACACCTTTCAGGTCACCCCAGCCGCTGACACCGTGATTGGTCTCGATCTTCAAATAGACGACCGGCCCAACCCAGTAGGTCTTCATTCCGGTGATGCGAATCGTAGAGGCCCGGTCTTCCACCTGCGCCGCAGGATTCTGCTCGTCGCCAACGGCCTCATTGATGAATGCCGCTCCGGCGATCGATGCGCCGAAACTCGTGAGCATGCCCCGACGGTCGATACGGTTGCTGTTCTGCATGACGACTCCCATTCGTGACTGAGTTCTGTACGACGGACTTTCAGCCCGCCGCTGAGGGACATCGACGGACTGGAAGCCCGTCGTACAAGACTGCAACCTGCTAACCAATGCGACCGAAGCTGAGGCTCAGCACGTGCTGATCGAACTGGTGAATCGGTTCCCACGTAATCGCATCGGCGGAAGTCAGCACGCGACCGGGCCAGAGGACTCCCACGTAAACATCGCCGCCGCGGATCGCCATTGTGGGCGCGTTGTGGTTCGGGATGCGTTCCCAGTCTTTTCCGTCCAGCGAGACGTACGTCGCGCCCTGCCCGATGCCCACAAACTGGCGGCCGTCAAAAATCATCGCGTTGAGATGCTCGCCTTCTTCGCCAACGACGCGGTCGGTCCAGTTGAGCCCGTCTTCGCTGCGCATCCGCAAAGCGTGCAGGCCGCCTCCCACGAAAACTCCGTTCCCAAACGCGACGTCGATCAGCGTGTCGCGCGCCTTCGCTTCCGGGACGGCGTCCCAAGCCGTGCTTTCAGCCGTCGGCCGGACGAGCCGCGCTCCGTAATCGCCGATCGCGACCAGCCGACCGTTGCCCTGAGCGACGCGCCGGAGATGCGCGTCGTGCCGCATGACTTTCCAGTCGGGCAGAAAGTCCTTGCGAGCCGACCACGTACGGCCATCCTGCGACGTGACAGTTCCGGGACTCGCCCCGTCCTGATTGAGCACGGCGACAAACCGGTCCTGCTCGGTGAACACGACATCGAGCCGCGTCGAGTACGGCTGCACGTCGAACTTGCTCATCTCCCACTCAACGCCGTCGCCTGTCGAGTAAGCCCGCAGCTCCCCGCCGTACCGCCCGGCCGCGACGCATCGCCCGCCGGTGAACCTCGCCTGCGAAAGCATCACGCCCTCGCGATCGGTAACGACGTGCGACCACGTTTTCGCATCCGAAGAAAACGCCCGCAGGCCGTCTTCCCCAGCGGCGATGAATTGCGGGCCTTTGAGTGGAGAGTTCATCGAGCAATCTCAACGTTGCGACAAATCTGGAAAAGGCTGAAGAGGTTGTGGCCCGGCGGTCTTCAGTAGCTCATCACGAAAAAGCATGTTCCAAACAGCCCATTCAGTATGACTGCGATCGTGCCGGCAATGATTCGCTCTTTCAATGTGCGCTCTCGCTGAAGAGGTCCAGCCTTCTTTTGTGATGCCATCGCCACCGTGCCAACGACGACGCATGAAAGAAGGCCAAACGTCAAAACTCGAAAGAGCTGCAACCATGAATGAGCGACACCTTGAGAAACCACGAGAGCAATGGCTGACACCCCAAAGCCGAGACCGACCATCAGCCCAATGTCGCTGTAGTTCCTGAATTCTTCTTCGATGTCCATGACGGCTCACCGGAAACTCGAAATCCGAAACGTCATCTTTACACCAACTCCGGCAACCGACCGTCGTACGCGGCTTTCTTTGACGTGCGGCTGTTGCCGAACTCGCCGCTTAGGTCACCGAGTCGCGAGAGAATCTCAACGTACAGATTCGCGAACGGGGTGTCCTTCTCGTACGCGACGT
>JAPOLP010001041.1 GCA_029977045.1 Planctomycetota bacterium | reverse complement strand
TTCGGCGGACACTGCTGTGCTGTAGGTGCCTTTGAGTGTGAAGCCGCATTTGTCCTGGAAGTGCGGATACAGAAAGGCAAGGACCTTTTTCTTTCCGGTCTGGACGTCGAACTGCACGACAGGCGAACCGTCGCGGTCGGCGCCGCCGTGGGCTCCGGGGACGTAGTAGAGGTATCGGCCTGTCGGATCGACGTCGATTGACGCGACATAGGCACTCGTGCCGACGGCGACCGAGCCGATCGCTTTGACCTGCTCGGTCTTCGTGTTGAACTGCCAGACCGTCGCGTCGCTGTCGCGCTGGCCGGTCGAGACCGAATAGACGAAGCCGTCAGCGGTTTCCTCGGCCGCAGCGCGGACGCCGATCGTCTGACCTGTTGAGACTGGTGCGGCGGGATTCGTCGGGTCGAAGCGGAGCAACTCGCCGTCTTCATTGCCGGGCACGTAGTAAACGCGACCGGTCGACTTCGCGAGGATCATGTAGCGTGCCGGACCGTTCGGACCGGAGTAGAGCAGCTTTCGATTCCGGACGTCGTACGCGAAGAACCGGATGTCCTGCAGATCCGCGTCAGGGCCGGCGGCGGTGCCTCCGTAGTAGATCAGGCGTTCGGGATCGAGCACGCTGTTCGGGATGCTGTGCTTCGGCACCGGGCCGTGAGCAACAATCTGCGACTCGCCCGTCTGCGGATTCGTACGGAAGATCCAGTCACCCAGATAATGATTCTCGTCATTGGCTGCATTCGGCGAACCGCGGTGCGTCGAGTAATACAGCCAGCCATCGCTGCCCATGTCGACCCGGCTGTGAATCTTCCCCGGCGTGTAGTGCCCCTTCGGCAGCTTCAGGAACTTCGAGACGTCGACCAGCGACCGCAGCGATCGTTTCTCCGGATCGTACTCAAAGACAAACGCCGTCCCGGTACCGTGTTCGTTGTCAGTTCGACCGATCGCGTAATGGTCGCCGATCGCCGAGTAGTACTTCCCGTTGGCCACCGACCCATCGCCCCAGTTTGACCAGGGTTTCCCCGGATAGTTCTGCCCCGAATAGAACAGGAAGTCGACCGTCGGCACGGTCTTCGCGATGGCGACACCTTCGCGCAGAGTCTCGGGCCCCTGCAGAAACTTCGGCGTCGTCTCCGTCACGACGGTCTGCCCACCCGGCAGACTCGGCGGCCACGGCAGGTCGGCATCCTTGATAATTGTCGGTCGGGCGGGTTGCTGTTTCTTCTGGGCGAGCAGGTTCGACTGCAGGCTGAGCAGGCACAGGCCGGCGATGAGAATCCGGAGCGTCGACATTGATGGTTCCCTTTCAGAGTTCTCAGTACGCGAGCCGGTCGGAAACGCAGAGACGCGGAGAGGCAGAGGATCGCTGAGTCTGTGCGTATCTCCTTTCCTCTGCGTCTTTGCGTTGAAATCCTGTCAGTGCTGCCGGAGCGGCGCTCCGCTTGATTCGGCCTACGACTTTTTATTTTGAAAGCGTCAGCCGCTGGTCAGCTTTGACGGACTTGCGGACCAACTGGCCCTTGCCGTGTGGCAGTGTGACGACGATGTCGCATTCGGTGCGGTCGCCGAGGCCAAAATGGGCGACGGCTTCCTGTGAGGATGCGTAGCCGAAGCCGGTCGCGATTTCGCGGGAGCCGATCCGGGCGGTGGCTTCGCCAGCGTGGCCGGGTTCGTACAGGTCGACCCGGGTACCGATGCCCATCGTGTTGAGGCTGTCGCTGCCGGTCACTCGGACGTCGAGCCAGTGGCCGGATGTGGTTTCGTTTCTCAGCAGCAGCGACGGTAGTTCGGCCCACCAGTTCGGGATGACCATGTCGAGCCGGCCGTCGCGGTTGAAGTCGCACGTCGGGCCGGGAGCCGAGTAGACGATCTTCCGCTCCTCGACCATCTTCGCGAAGAACTTGCCCGAGCTTTTGAGTGCGCGGTCCTCGTCGGTTGGGAAGTCGATCTGGCCGAGTGTCTGCTGCTCGAACTGCGGGATACCGTCGCGGCTACCTTTGTTGCGGAAGATGACCGGATGCGGCTGGCCATCGGCGAACGTGACGATGCTGGTGTAAATGTCGGGCCGGCCATCGTTGTCGAAATCTTGAATCTCGACGTGCGGACCTTTCAACGGCAGCGGGATCAGGCCGGCGGCTTCGGTGACGTCTTCAAACTTCGGGATGCCGTCGACGACGCCTCGATGCAGGTACAGCCGGTTGGCCAGCGGTTTGATCCACGGCGTGCCGAAGTGCTGGCCGAGCACGACGTCGGGCAGCGTGTCGCCATTGACATCTCCTATCGCGACTCCGCAGACCATGTCGTCGCCTTTGGCGGTCGGCCAGTCGAACGTCACGCTGGCGCCGGGAGCTTCTCTGAAATTCCCGCTTCCGTCGTTGAGCATCAGGTAGCGGCCAATCGTAGAGCACAGAAAGACGTCCGGCCAGCCGCCCCCGTGGAGGTCCGCCCCTGCGCCCCCTAGCCCCGCCGCATCCGTCGGAATGCCGGCTGACTGTGTGACGTCTTCAAACTGCAGGTTGCCTCGATTGCGGAACAGTCGCTACGTCTTCG
>JAPOLP010000364.1 GCA_029977045.1 Planctomycetota bacterium | reverse complement strand
GGCACGTACTCGGCCAGCGGATCGTTCTGCGCGACTTCCTTCTGGCCGAGGCTGATCGCGTACATTCGCGGTCGCAGGTCCATGCCCCAGATCGTCTTCGTGCAGAGTTCGCCGTTGTAGAACCGCAGCTCCGGAGCCTGCAGGTCACGCTGCCAGCTCGCCAGATAGTTGGCGAGATTCTTCCCGTAGTTCGCCATGTAGTCCGGGTTGAACATGTCGTTCTCACCCTGGTGCCACATGAAACCTTCGAGGCGGTACCTGATCCCTTGCCGGTGAAAATCGGCCAGAGCATCCCGCACTCGCTGCAACGCCAGCGGGTACATCTTAAAGCCGATCGGCTCATCGGGGTTCCAGTCACCGCCGAGATGCGTCCCGCCAGCGGCGACTTTGATGATCGCAATCGGCGCGTCGCTGTTCCGTGTGACCTCGCGAGCGAAACTCAGCTCTGGCCCGACGACGTTGTCGACCGGTTGCAGGTCGACCCAGCCGTCGGACGTCGTCTTGTTCTCGCGACCGAGGCAGTATGAAAAGCGGACGTTCTTCTGCGGAGCCTCAAGCCCCACGAACGGCGGGGAGCGTTCGATGTCCTGCACTTTCGAATCAGACCCGACCATGTTCGACTGCCCGGCGAAGATGAAGACGCGGACGGTCGAGTCATCTTCGGCGGCGTTTACCGTCACCGAACACTGAATGAACAGAGCCAGAGCCGCGAGCATCAGCACCAGAGCCCGGCGTCGGCAGCCACTTCCAGAAGAATCAATCAACGTCAGACTCCTTCCGCGGAATTTCGTTGAGCGTGTAGTAGGCCTTTGAATGCAGCAGCGGCGCGTTCTCCTGACATCGCATCCGCTCGAGATCAAAGTCGTGAACGTGTCCCTGGACCAGGCCGTCGATCTTCAGACGCACGTGAAGTCCGTCGTCGGAAACCGCGGCCGTCGTCACTATCGGCGTCGTGTGGTCGACCTCGGGACTGCCATACCCCTGCTGGTAAATGTGGGTGTAGGTTGTCAGCGAATACGTCTCTGGCCGGGACGCGACGTCGCGATCGACTGGCTTCGTGAACGTCACGTTGAAGCCATCCGGACGTGCGCTGATTGTCTTGACCTCGAACGGCACCTTGCCGGTCCAATCGAGGCGTTGCAGTGCGTACGGGCGAGGCCCTCGCACTGGCCAGCCGCGGTTTGTGCCGCCGACGATCAGGTCGCCTTGCGGCGTGAACTGACACGCTAGCAGCCCGGTCGCCAGGCCTTCGCGGAATGGATAGCAGGCTCCCTGCCAGACCCCGTTGACTTTCTCGGTCGTCGCCCGCATGACCAGGCTGAGGCTGAAGTCGCCGATGAAGATCTGATTCTCGAATGGCCCGAACTTTCCGCCCGTGCGATCGACCATGAAACCGGAGATCGAACGCCCCATTTTGATGTACGGAAAGACGACCGCGTACGGGACCAGTTCTTTCACTCGCTGGCGTTCGATCTGCAGCCGCGATCGTGTGTTGGGCTCAACGGGTGCCGGCCCCAGTTCCTTCGCCAGCGGGTACCAGTTGAAGCTCACGGGATGCCCCATGAAGCCACCGGGTTCCAGCACCTTCAACGAACACGACCCGTTCCACGGGCCCTGACTTTCCGCGTAGAACATCACACCGTGCTCGTTCGGGCCGATCCCGCACGGACTGCGAATGCCGCTGCAGACGGGAATCGTTCTTCCGTCCGCCGTGACCTTCACGCACCAGCCACGGAACGGCACTTTCGATCGGTAAGACTCGGACAGGCACAGCGCGACCCAGGTATTGCCGTCCTTGTCGAGCTTCGATCCGAACGCGAACTCGTGGTAATTCCGGAAGCCCCACGCGTCGCTCAGAGTCTCAAAGTTGTCCGCCCGCCCATCGCCGTCCGTGTCGGTGATTCGAGTTACCTCAGTCTGCTGAGTGACGACGAACGCTCCGTTCCGGTACGACAGCCCTGTGACTTCATCGAGCCCCGCCGCGTAGCGATGAAACTCGGTTTGAGGATTCTCGTCGAAGGCGCCGGTAACGAAGTAGATGTTTCCTCGCCGCGTACCGATCGCCAGCCGGTTGTCCGGCAGCACTTCAAAGCTGCTCGCTTCGAGTGCCATCTCTTCCGGAAATGGCACCTCAACGATGCGGTAGTACTTCGCTTCCTCTTCAGCCGTGCCCCAGTACTCGCCGAGCGGTTCGGCGAACAGCCGGTCGGCTGACGTCAACAGGATTGCGATGATGAATGCGATTCTCATTGTCGTCTTACCACCTGTATTCCAGAGTCAGCTCGTCGATCCGGTCCTCGAACCTGACCGGGATCCGCAACTGCTTCACGTCGCCATCCCCCTCGATTCGTCCGCCGTGTTTCGCGTCGACGCGAATGGTCAGCTGGTCATCCACGACGAACGTGTCGTCGGCGGTCTGTTCGATCTTCTTTCCGGTTGCAGCTCGGAATGTGAGTCGCGGCGATCCTGATTCCGACTTCATGGTGAGCGTACGACGCAGGAACGCTCTGCCGGTTGATGGGTCGAGCAGGTCGATCGACGAATCCTCGACGCTGACGTCCGCGAACTGGTACTTGAACCGCGGGCGCATCTTTTCGTCGAGCGAGTAGCCCTTAAACTGGTGATGCGGCGGGCGGCCTTCGTCGACGATCCAGGGATCGTTCGCGTCGTCGAGATCCGGTCCCGGTGCAAACTGCAGCAGAATGTCGCCGAGCGGTCGAACGCGACCGTGTCCCTGGCTGCGCCACACGCCAGCAGGGTCCGCGAACTTCCCTTTCCAGATCAACGCCAGCCGCATCTGCTCAGCATCGAATGCCAGGTTCACCTGATTCGGATACCCGACGCCGATGCCTCGCTTGCCGATTCCTGGATAGCTGCGGCGAAGCATCACGGCTTCGTCGGTCGCGAGCAGTTCCAGCGGCTCGAAGATCAGACCACGAGGCGTGGGGGCCTGGCGACCTTCGAGCAGGTATTGCCAGAGAGCTTCGATCTGCAGATCGCGGTCGCCATCCAGAATGTCGCGCCGCATCGCTCGTCCGCCTGGCCAGAACGACGGCATGATCGTGTTCTGGCTGAGCTGCTGCGGGTTTCGCATGTAGTGGTAGAACCAGGTCTTCTGCAGCCGCTCGGCCATCTCGGTCAAATCGACCGCCGGCATGTTTGCCGCCTTCTTCAACTGAAACGTGTGGCAGACGATGCAGTTGAGACCGCCCGTACCGACCATCTCGGTGCCGATCTTACGAATCTCCTTTTCGTCTTCGACCTTCGCGAATTCGACGGGCGGCAGTTCGTACTGCTGCTGAAACAGGTCGACCAGTCGAGCGACGTTGTCCGTTCCGAACTGCGGCATCCGAGTCAGAACGTACGGCCTGATGGCTCGCCCGCTGACAAGCACCTGCCGCATCCACGTCGGATTGAGTTTCGCACCCACTCCCGTCAGCGTCGGCGGGATTCGGCCCTGCGGACCGAGGTTGGGATTCTCCGTCTGAAAGTGCGGATTGCGTTCGTCGGAGACGCCGCCGAGGTCGCCTCGCTGATGACAGTTCAGACAGCGAAACGCGGTCAGCGTGAGAGCAAGTTCGTCCTGCGGCGTGTGCTGCTCCGGCTTGCGAGCCAGCGCTGCCTGAATCGCCGATCTTTGCGACACATTGAGGTCGAACCTGGGCCAGTTGCCGTCGCGGCCTGAGAGGCAGCCCTGATCCGATCGCACTTTCGACAGTGCCAACGACTGCGGCTTTGCCTCTGCAGAAGCGATCTGGTGGCACTGTCGGCAGCCCAGTTGATCGAACCGCACTTTGCCCTTCGCGGCCAGTGACTCATTCAGTTGCCAGGCTGCTCCAGTGGCTTGCTCACTGTGACCGGACAGCAGGTAGCTCGCGACGTCCGTCGCTTCCCAGTGCGTCAACTGTAGCTTCGGCATCCGCCCGGACGTCCGAACGGTCAGCGGGTCTTTCAGAAATGCGACCAGGCTGTCGAGGCTGTATTTCTCAGCGATCGGACCGAGAGGCACGGATGAGTCCGCCAGTACTTCGAGTCCCTGCTCATCGCGCGGCGAGTGACAGGCAACACACCCGACCTGGTGAAACAGCTCGTTGCCCCGGACCGCTGATTCGGCATCAATCGGCTGTCGGCCAAAGTTCAGATCGGAGAGAGAGGCAAGGTAGTGGGCGATTTCGTCGGCAACCGTCTTTCGTTCTACATCCGGCAAAGCCGCCATGACATCAGGCATCGTTGTGCCAGGTTTGACGTGCAAAGGATCGGCGATGAATCTCGCGACGAAGCCGGGATCAAGTCGCCCTCTCGACTTTGTCAGATCGGGGGCTCGCTTCACGCCGAGTTGCGTCGTCGTCACGTCATCTTCGTGGCACGCCGAGCAGTTGAACTCCTTGAGCAGCACGACGCCGTTGAGTTCCGGCGCGATCACCTGCCCGCCCTGTGAGTGGCCTGCGTTTACGAGTTTCTTGTCGGCGGCGGCGAGTTCCATCAGGTAACGCACCAGATCCAGAAACTGGTCCCGGTTCTGAAGTTGATCAGCCAGGTTGTCCGGCATCGCCGAACTCGTGTTCGCGGCGATCTCGTCAATGTCCGACCGCTTGAGCGTCTGCAGTTGAAAGTCGCCGGTCGAAACTCCCAGCACGATCTGTTCGGGAGACTGCTCGACGATGCGTCCGGGAATCGCCTTGCCAGCAGTCGTGACAACGGTGACCGATTCGAACCCTTTCCGAATCACCTTCGACGGCTGCAGCAGTGCCTCGACGAGATACGCGTCAGTGACTTCCTTGCCCAGTTGCGTCAGATCGGGACCGATCGGCTTCGCATTGCCGGCCACGTGGCATCGAGTGCACGCGAGGTTCTGCTGCGTGAAAATGATTGCCCCGCGAACGGCATTGCCTTTCTGCCGTGCCGCCTTCGCCAGCGAATCGACAGATTCATTCCTGAGCTGTTGCGACAACGATTGTGCGAATGCCGACTCCGTGAAGACGCTGAGACAGAGCAACGCTGCAGTGCTCAGGAGCATCCAATTTCGTCGATGACCGAACATCCCATGCGTTTCCTGAAGTCGTGACTGGAGTTGTCGTGTGAGGACATCGTATTCCGTAGGCCGGACCGAGGAGCGTAGCGACGAAGTTCCGGCAGTTCAGGTGCCGGAGCGGCGCAGAGCTTGATCCGGCCTACGTCCTGGACATGCTAACGCCGATTCACGAGCGGAATCCTGTCGATACCGATTGGCTTCCTATTCTGTGAAGCCGTCCGGCCATTCTCACGAGCAGTCAGCTTTCGCAGAAGGGCCTGCATCTCCGTGCGGCGGGCGACTTCCGTGAAGAACAGGTTCGTCGTTTCCCCGGGGTCGCCTTCGAGATTGTAGAGCTGCCCGGTCGCTTCGGGAGCCGTGTCGGGCAGCGCGTAATTCTGCAGGAAACCCTGAGCGTAACTGTTCCCACCTGAGCCCTTATGGTCGAGGTACTTCCAGTTGCCCTGCCGCAACTGGAACTCGCCACGGAAACTCTGCGTGAGCATGTGAGGTCGAATTGGCTCGTCGTCTTTCTTCAGGCCGAGCATCGCGGGCAGCATGTCGAAGCTGTCGACGGCGGCTTCATTCGGCAGCTCGTAACCGACGACGGAAGCCAGCGTCGCAAAGATGTCCGTGGTGTTCGTCAACTGGCTCGAAACCTGGCCGGCGGGAATCCGGCCTGGCCAGCGGGCGATGAACGGGACTCGATGCCCGCCTTCCCAGCCGTCGCGTTTCATGCCGCGAAAACCGCCAGCGGCATCGTGATTGTGATCCCGCCGCATCCAGTCGGTGTGAACGGTTTCCGGGCCGTTGTCTGAGTTGAAGATGACCAGCGTGTTGTCATCGATGCCGAGTTCCTTAATCGCGTCGAGTAGCCGACCGGCGAGGACATCGAGTTCGTAGACGAAGTCGCCTCGCGGACCGGCCTGTGTTCTGCCGTTGAACTCAGCCGCCGGCAGCACGGGAGCGTGAGAGATCTGCGTCGACAGAACCGCGAAGAACGGCCTGTTCGGGAACCTTTTGCGGTGGTCGGTGATGAACTGCAGCGTGCGGTCGTAGAACAGCAGGTCGGCGTCGACGAAGCGGTAGTCGGGCGACATCCAGCCTTCGTCGTTGTCCCACCGCCACTTGCCGCCGGGGTTGGGCAGCCGATCTCGCTTGTGCCTCATGCTGGCCGGAACGGGCACCATGCCGTTCTCAATATAGCAGTACAGC
>JAPOLP010000294.1 GCA_029977045.1 Planctomycetota bacterium | reverse complement strand
GCAAGCTGGCCGACTTCGTCGTGCTCGACCGCGACTACTTCACCTGTCCGGAAGAAGAGATCGCAGAAATCAAACCCGTGGTGACGGTCGTCGGCGGAGAAGTGACGTTCGGGGCGCCGTTGAAGGTTCCGAATGTCGTGTCCGGTCAGGTGGGTGGAGACAGTTCCTCGCATAACCGCTGAGCGAGCTTTTCTGTACCGAAGTCGTCAAGGCAGAGTGGATTCACGACGAGAATGCCCGCGGATAGCTTTCCGTGGCTGACGTAGGCCGACGGCGATCCGGCCCGCAGAGCCTTACAGACTTCAAATGCGGTGCGTCCAGCCGCTTTTTCGTCGATGGAGATTTCAAGCAGCGGCCAGCGATCCGGCGAGGATGGTTTAGTGATGCCGCAGACGACCGGCAGATCGTTCACAGCGGCGGTGATCGTTTCGAGATACGACCTTAGACGGGGGATTTCTGCGTCGTATGCTCCGGAAGCGAACAGGTCGAGTGCCGTCAGCAGGGCGATGATTTCTTCCTTCGAGACCTTCAGGCCGCGACCGATGCCGTGTCGAGGAATGCCGGGAACATGTTCGTGCTCGATCAGGCTCTCCGGCGGCGACCAGAGTTCGTAGTGGTCGTCCATGTCGAGCATCTGCAACGCGGCAGCGGAGATCAGATCACGGCGACCGCAGAGGATGCCTGTCGATTGTGGTCCGCGGATCGCTTTGCCGCCGCTGAAGGCAACGAGGTCGGCGCCAGTCGCTGGAATGCGTCTCAGGTTCTCTCGCGGAGGCAGCTCGCCCGCCGCATCGACGATGACCGGCAGGCCATGCCGCTGTGCGATGGTGACGACCGCTTCAAGCTTCGGCGCCGAGTCTGCGGAGAGCACGTAGGCGATGCCCGCCGTGTGCGGAGTGATTGCCGCTTCGTACTCCCAGGCTTCGGTGCGTCGCACGCCGGCGTTCGAGACAACCTCGTTGAAGCCGACTTCGACGAGCGTTGCTCCGGCAGCCCGGATCGCGTGGTCGTAGCCGTTCCGCTGGTCGCGGGCGATGAGGATTTCGTTGGCGAATCCGTCGGTCTGTGGCAGGCGTTCCATCCGGCCGAGGTTGTGGCCGGTCAGGATCGCTGCTGTCCCCAGTGTCAGTGCCGCTGCCGAGCCTGCTGTGACGAGCCCCGCTTCCGCTCCGGTGATCTCGGCGATGCGGCGAGACGCTGCGGCCTGTAGTTGTTCGAGTGGGACCCACTCACTCGCGGCATCACGGAACGCATCGAGCACCGCCTGCGGCATCGGTGCTCCGCCGAGACGCGTCACGGTCCCGCAGGCATTGATAATCGGTTCGAGGCCGAGGTCGCGGTACGTCGTCATGGATTCGTGTTTCCGTCGATCTGTCGCAGGCCGAAACAAGCTCTGCGCCGTTCCGGCAGGTTTAGTTTCAGACGCCCAGTTTGCAGATTGCCGGAGCGGCGCTCCGCTTGATCCGGCCTACGAGATCAGGAATCATTAACGCACCTGGAATTCGTCAATGATGGCTTCGTCGAGTTCGATGCCCAGGCCGGGGCCGGTGGGGACGGGGACTCGGCCACTGACCAGTGGCGGCAGGTCCTTCACGAGCTTACGCATCAGTGGCGAGGGGCGCAGGCAGTACTCGACGAGGTCACCGTTCGGGACGGACGCCATCCAGTGCAGTGAGGCTGTCAGGTTGATGCCTGTGCTGAAGCAGTGGGGAACCGGGCGGCGTCCGAATTTCTGACACAGGTCCGAGACGCGACGGCAGACGGTGAGGCCGCCGCAGAAGGCGACGTCGGGTTGCACGACGTTGACGCCACGATCGATCAGGTCTTCAAAGTCCCAGTGCGTGACGTCTCCCTCGCCGGCGGCGATCGGCACCGGCGAGTCAGCACACAGCTCGGCGTAACCCTTGCGGTCGTCCTGCGAAAGCGGCTCTTCGAGCCAGCCAATGTTGAGCGGAGTCAGCAGCTTTGCTCGCTCCTTCGCAACATCGACTTTCCAGGCGTGCCCGGCATCGACCATCAGGTCGCGATCGTTGCCGAGCACTTCGCGTGCGGCGGTGACGTGCGCGACGTCAGTATACGGATCCTGTCCGAACGGGCCCCATCCGAACTTCGCAGCGGTCAGGCCGAGGTCGACGAACTCGCGGGCGAGCGCTGCCGTGTCTTCAGGAGTGTCGCCGAACAGGACGCTGGCGTATGCGCGCACGTCGTCGCGATGAACGTCGCCGAGCAGTTCGCAGACGCGTTTGCCTTCGTACTGCCCCTTGATGTCCCAGAGGGCGATGTCCGCTCCACTGATGGCGTGAATCGCGGCGCCACGACGGCCATAGCGGTTCGTTTCGTAGTACATCTTCTCCCACAGGCCCTCGACATCGAGCGGGTTCTCACCCAGCAGGATCGACGTCAGGCCGTGACGCCTCGCCGCAGATCGCGGAGCATCAAAGCAGGCCTTGCAGACGTACGACTGGCTTGTGACTTCACCGACACCTGTGATGCCTTCGTCGGTGTGGATGCGGACGATGAGGACGTCGAGCGTGCCGTCCGGAATGGCTTCGACGACGGGTACTCGCAAATGGATCGGTTCAACGGCAGTGATCTTCAACGGTGGTCTCCTTCAAAAACCGGAAGGCTGATTTCCTGATTGTGTTTCCTCTGTGTTCTCCGTGCCTCTGTGGTGCCCAATGCTCATGAGAATCGCACCACAGAGGCACAGAGAGCACAGAGGTGGAGCAGGGTTCAGAATGGCGAGGGCACATTCTCATCGAGGGGAAAGATCGGGCGGACGCAGTTCTTGAACGGCAGTGATTTCAGATTGGCACTTGTTGAGCCTGGAACATCGACGGGGACGATCAGGCTCGCGATTGACTCGTACCAGGTGCGGAAGCCGTTGGGCGATTTGACGACGACGAGGTCGAAGTCCTGCGGTTCGAGACCGAACGCCTGGAACACTCGGCGACCGACAACGTAGACCGGGCGTTCGGTGACCAACAGTGAAATCGATCCAGTCGTGATCACCGCCGTACGGCCACCGTTGCCCGTTGTCCCGTTTTCGTAGATGAATTGTCCGTCGTGCAGGCTGCGGACTCGCACAGTGACCGTGACTGGTTCAAACCGGGTGAAATCGCGCGTGCCGCCGAGCGGGACGGTGATTTCTGCAGAAACACCGGCATCGAAGGCTGCGGCAACGACCGGCGCATCGACAATCGGGATCAGTGTCTGTTTTGCGAAGCCGGCGTCGAGCAGTCCTTTCAGGATCGCGTTGCTGTCTCCAGCGGCGCCGCTGGCCGTGGCGTCAGCGGCGTCGGAGAAAACGACCAGACCGTCTGTCTCGCTGGCCTGTTGGATCGCGGCATCGAGTGGCGTCAGTTGAGCCTGAAACCGTTCTCGGTTATGCCACATGAACCGGGCAATGCGTTCTGCTTCCCGCTGGGCGGAATCGGGATCATCGTTCGTCGTGATGAGGACGTTGGACTGCAAAGCCGGGACGTCGGTGAAGGCGTTGCCGATGATGACTCCGGCGGCGAGACCGGTTTCACTTGCTTCGACAGCCTGACACATCCGGATCGCTTCTCCGAACCGGCCTGTCGCAGTCAGCAGTTCGTCGCCGCGGACGAGCATCGGCAGTTCGACTCGCGCGACGGTCGGCTTTGCCGTTCCGTCGAGCAGTCGCAGCAGGTTGCGGGCCGCTCGCTGGCCGGTTTCGTAATGGTCAGTGTGCGGGTACGTGTGGTACGGGACGAGGATGTCAGCCGCGTTGATCATCCGCTCGGTCAGGATGCAGTGCAGATCGAGCGACGCGACGATCGGGATGTCTCCGAGAATCTCGCGGATGTTCGTGAGCAGTCGGCCTTCGGTGTCGCCTTCGGCTTCGCCGGCCATCGCTCCGTGCAGGCACAGATACGCCGCGTCGACTGGCAGGCAGTCTTTTGCGGCGGCCTCGATTTCTGACAGCAGCCGATCGTGGTCTGCTGTCGCGATCGGTCCGCCAGAGACGGCATCGGCGGCGATGGTCGGAACTACTTCGATGTCACCGGCTGCGGCGAAGACGTCAAACGCTCCGGCCAGTTCGGTCTTTGTTCCCTGATAGGCGGCAATGAGGTCTGCGTCTCGGTAGATGCGGAAGTCTGAGTAGTAGGTCAGCGCCGGGTTGAACGTCGCCGTTTCCTGTTTCAGTTCGGCGACGAGGATGCGTGTGGTCATTGGGGAATTCGCGATTATAGAGATGTAGGTACGCTCGCCAGAGTGTGGTCCATTGCTGCCCACCTTCTGGTGACGGTCGCTAGGGTGAGTCTTCGGGGAGACGAACCATGCGGCGGCCTCCGCCGCCGGGGACGATTTCGCCGCGACGGACGGTTGTGGCGGCGACCAGCAATTCGGACGCTGTCCGATCCTGGCGGTAGCTGTCTGTGAGGACGAACTCACCCGTCAGTCGTTCGAGGACGGCGATGTCGGCGACCGTACTGACTCGGAGCGTGCCGATCTCGTCGTCGCGTTTCAGGATCTGAGCGGGCCGCGTTGTCGACATTTCGATGACACGTTCAAGCGGCACGCCGAGCATCAGGAACTTGCTCATCGTCGTCGGCATGTCGTAGACGGGGCCGTTGATGTTCTTTGTGTGGATGTCCGTGCTGATCGTCGTCGGTTCGAGGCCCTGTTCGAGGGCCGCTTCGACGACCTGCCATTGAAAGCTGCCGAAGCCGTGCCCGACGT
Organism: Planctomycetota bacterium; assembly: GCA_029977045.1. GTDB lineage: Bacteria > Planctomycetota > Planctomycetia > Planctomycetales > Planctomycetaceae > JAPOLP01. Next base: position 2,166 of record JAPOLP010000294.1, on the reverse strand, counting down.
CAAAGATGACGCCCCGTTCCGCGGCAGCGTGAATGGCCTCGAAGATCTGGCCGTTGTCGTCGGTCACGCGAGTGCTGCCGGCCTTGAAGCAGTGCGTGATGCAGTCGCCAGGCGACAGGGCTTCGGCGAGTTCCGGCAGCGACATCGGACATTCGCCGATATGCACCATCAGCCAGGTGTTCGAATCGCGGGCCGCTTTGATGGCGTCGTTAAGATTCGCCCAGCCCTGCTCGCCGGTTCCGATAATGTGGGCTCCTGCTCGAATCTTGACTCCGACGGCGACGTCAGGATGCCGGGTGATCGTCGCGACGACTCCCTGCGGATCGGCATAGCGACGGTCGAGCAGTTCGCCGAGGTTGGCGGCGATCAGGCCGATGCACGACAGATTGACGAGGCTCAGCACCTGAGTCTGGGCACGGTCGATTGTCTCGCGGCGGAACGCGTCAAAGTTGTACGAGCCTGCCGTGCCGGCATCGAGCAGCGTGGTGACACCGCCAGCGGCACATAGTGAATCCGGATCGAGCCCGAACGGCGAGTGCGGGTAGACGTGAACGTGCAGGTCGATAAGTCCCGGCGTGACGATCTGCCCGCGTGCGTCGATAACGGTGCGAGCTGAAGCGCAGTCGATCGACGGTTCGATCGCCGCAATTCTGCCGTTCAAAACAGCGACGTCAGCAAGCTGCCGCATCTGCTGCGACGGATCAATGACTTCACCGCCGCGGATCACGATGTCATAACTCATCGGGCGTCTCCGTCCGGGTTGTGGTTCGGAGACGGATTGTTGATCGATGAAGGAACTGCGAACAGGGAGCGGCGGTCGGAAAACTGTTGGCGTTAATCCTGTTCTCTGTTTACTGCTGCCTGTTCACTCACTTGCGGAGGAGCCATGGACCTGCACGAGAGGTACGGCCTGCGACGCGTCATAAACGCGTGCGGCAAGATGACTCACCTGTCGGGAGCGATCGTGCTTCCGGAGATCGCGGCGGCAGCTTCCGAGTCGCTGAAGCACTTCTTCGTGCTCGATGAACTGCAGGCGGCGGTCGGGCGAATCATCGCTGAGGTCAGTGGAGCAGAGAGTGGCTGCGTGACGGCGTGTACGGCGGCGGGGATCACGCTGGGCGTTGCGGCGTCGATGACCGGGACCAGCCTGCCAAAGGTTCTGCAGTTGCCCGACACGACCGGGATGGCAAATCGTGTACTGATTCAGAAGGGGCACTGTGTCAACTACGGCAACCCGATCACGCAGGCGATTCGGTTGTCGGGGGCTGTGCCCGTCGAGGTTGGAACGGTCAACCGCTGCACGCTCGACGAACTGAGACACGAACTCGAACGCGGCGGCGTGACGGCGGTTGTGCATGTCGAGTCGCATCACACTGTGCGGTATGGCTGGGTAAAGCTGGCCGAGCTTGCTTCGCTGGCGCACGAATTCAACGTGACGGTGATTGTCGACGGAGCCGCTCAGGATCAGCGGCTGCGCGAGCTGATCGCTGACGGAGCGGACCTCGTCCTGACGAGCGCTCACAAGTATCTGTGTTCGACCACCGGAGGGGTCGTTGCCGGTCGCAAGGATCTGGTCGACGCGGTCTACCTGCAGAATCGAGGCATTGGCCGACCGATGAAGGCGGGCAAGGAAGCGATCGTCGGCGCGATGGCCGCTCTGGAGTACCGGGCATCACAGGACATGGCTGCCTGGACCGCCGAGCAGGACCGGAAGGTGCAACTGGTTCTGGACCGGCTGGAAGGTTTGCCGGGCCTGACGCTGAGCGTCGACCCCGATCCCAACGGCTGCCCGTTCTCACGAGCACGGCTGACGCTCGACCCGAACGTAGCGACTCATTCTGCGGTGGAGCTGGACTCCATTCTCGCAGCAGGGAACCCAGCGATCGTCATGCGAGCCCATCACAAGGACGAGGGCTACCTCAACCTCGATGCCATCGAACTGAACGACAATGAGATTGAAACCGCCTGCTGGGAAATTCGTCGGTTGCTTAGCAATGGTGCGTGACGCGATGTTCGTACTCAGTCTTTTCTCAGTGGTCTCTGTGTCTCTGTGGTTTAAATGGCTGACTGGCACCTCAGGCGGTCGGAATAAACCACAGAGGCACTGAGATCACAGAGGAATGAAGAGCCGACCTGCTCGAACTCAGAAAGCACAATGTGATGGCG
>JAPOLP010000098.1 GCA_029977045.1 Planctomycetota bacterium | reverse complement strand
ATGATCGGGATCTGGGCGATCTCTTCGCCGCGCATCCGCTTGTTCTTGCCGCGCAGCAGGAACTCCTGCGAATCCGCTTTGACCTTGCCGCCGGGCAGTTCGAGATTCTGTGCACGCACGCGATTCGCGACTTCCTGCAGCGTCAGGCCGTACTTCCGCAGCGTGCTTTCCGAGATCTCGATGTCGATCTGGTAATCCTTCTCGCCCTGAATCTTCGCGACGGAGATCTCGGGGATCAGCAGCAGGTCGTCGCGGACGCGTTCGACGATGTCGCGCAACTGCAGTTCGGCGTCGACGGCCTCATTGCCGGTCGCCATCACGCCGATCTTGATCGCCGGATTGCGGATCGTGAGCTGCTTGATCTCGGGCTCTTCCGCGAGTTCCGGGAAGCTCGGGATGCGGTTTACCTCGGACTCGACCTCGTTGAGGATCTTCTGGACGCTGGGCACGTCCGACTTGCACTCGATGACGACGCTGCCCGAATTCTCCATCGCGATCGACGTGACTTTCTTGATCCCGTCGATGGAGCGGACGGCTTCTTCGATCTTCTGGCAGACGCCGTTCTCGACTTCGTCCGGGCTGGCACCGGGGTACGGCATCGTGACGAGGACGATCTCCAGCTCGAACCGCGGAAACTCCTCGCGGCGCAGCATGAACCCGGAGATGAGTCCGACGCCGAGGATGCAGACCATCAGCGTGTTCATCGCCGGCGTGTTGTCGATCGCCCAGCGAACGATGGACCTCATGGGCGACCGCCCTCCGGCTGCTGATCGGTCTTGGCGGTTTCTTTCGGTGCGGCCGATTCGGCGAACGGATCGTCGTCCGGCTCACGCAGCGCCATACCTTCGCTGACGGATGCCAGCGGTGAGACGATCACCTGGTTGCCAGCGTGCAGCCCGGTCGGCTGCTCGTGAACCAAAGCGTGGTCGCGTTCGACGCGAGCGACTTTGACATCGACGACTGACAGTGTGCCACCGCGGTCGACCCAGACCTTGCGGCCTGATCGTACCGAATCGCCAGGTCGGATCGCTTCCAGCGGCAGCTTCAGCAATGGGACCTGTGTTGCGATGGGGATCTCAATATCGACGTACATCCCGGAGAACATGCGAGGCGGCGTGACCGCCGTCGCATCCCGCTGACCTGCCGCAGCACGCACGCGAGGTTTCGTCGGCTCGGGAACCAAGATGCGGCAGGGAGCCGTCCGCGTTTGAGCATCAAGCCCGGACCCCTCGTACCGCGACAGCACTCCGTCCCATTCAACAAGCTGCCCGGCGAACTCATAAACCACGAACACCGGCAGTCGCGGCAGTTCCAGACTGGCGGTTACAGGCGGTGCGGTCGTTGTGGTCGTCAGGTTCAGCGACGGAGCCGACCCGGATGGCGCATCAGGTAGCAGCAACGGCCCCGACGAGTCTGTGCGCTGGATTCCGCCGGGTTCCTCAAAACCTGACACCTCAAGCCGGGGCCCAACCGAGCCGCCAGCCAGCCAGATCCAGAACAACTGGTCGACGGTCAGGCTGCAGCGAATCTCCATCTGGCTGTTGTCGCTCAGTTCGATCAGCACATCTCCCGGCCGCACGTGATCGTCAATCTCGACGTGATCCGTGACGACGCTGCCGTTGATCGGCGAGACAATCTTCGTGCGGGCAAGATCCGCCTGAGCCTGCTTAAGCTGCACGGCAACGAGGTTGCAGGCCGCCTGTTGAGTGCGACGCTGCTGCATCTGAGTACTGAGCTGGTTTCGCAGCGACTGCAGAGCGTTGCGGCTGGTCAGTTCGTGCCGTTTCGCCTCGTCGAGTTCGGTCTCGGAAATCGCATTGCGGGAATTCAGATCGATCGATCGTTCGAGTGATCGCTTCGCGAGTGCCTGGTCCTCGACCGCGAGCGTCAGCAGTTCCTCAGTATTCGCGATGTCGACGTCGACCGCCGCGAGCTGTTCGTCCGCCTGCTTCGACTGTGCCTGCAGCCGCTCGACTTCCAACTGATAGTCCGTCGTATCGATCTCGAACAGCGGCGTGTTCGGTGCGACAGACCGGCCACCGCGTGCGGCGTCTGACTTCTCAGTGATGCGGCCTTCCACTTCCGCCGCCAGCTTGATGCGGCGGATCGGCAGAGCGACGCCGTCCAGCCGCAGTTTGAAAGCACCGTCGAATCGTTCGACGGTTGCCGTCTCGACGAGAGCGCCGCGATCGGACGTCTGTGGTGGCGCCAGCGGTTCCGGCTTGCGACCGAACAGCACGAGACTGCCAACGCCAGCCGCGACGATCGCCACTGGAGTCACGATTTTCAGCAACAATCCCGCAGGATCACTCAGCATCCCGCCGACCTTTCACGCCACTCGACACCACAAGCCAACTCGCACGCGACCGGACCGGTAGCGCGACATTTTCCCCAGGTCGACAGCGTAGACGAGATCGCCGACGTGACCAGTCCGGCGACACTGCTTCGGGCAACGAAGTTAACACTTGCCGCCCAGCCATCAGCCAGAACTGGTTTGTTCCGCGAGTTCGGACTGTCAGTTGAATCGGCAAAGCCGAATCGGACCGCGATCGGTACCTCGCTCGGTGGCTGCGGAGTATCGTCCCCGCTCGCCTGGCCCGAGTCCGCGGAGACGCGATTCCCGCCGAGCGACCGCCACCTGCCCGTTTCCTCACGAATCAGCCCCGCCACACCGATGCGCACGATCCGAATGACCGTCGCCTACGACGGCACGAACTACGTCGGCTGGCAGATTCAGCCGAACGGAGAATCGGTGCAGTCGGCGATCGAGCGGGCGATTCTGAAACTCACCGGCGAGCAGATCAGCGTTCTGTCAGCGGGCCGTACGGACTCGGGAGTCCACGCGCTCGGACAGGTCGTCAGCTTTCGGACGAACTCGCCGATTCCCTGCAACGGCTTCCGCAAGGCACTGCAGAAGTTCCTGGAACCGGACGTCATCATCCGCGACCTGCAGAACACGCACGCCGACTTTCACGCAACGTATTCAGCGAAGAAGAAACGCTACCGGTACATCATTCACAACTCGAAGACGCACAACCCGTTTCTGAGAAACTACGTCTGGCACCGACACTCGCGGCTCGACACCGACGCGATGCACGCTGCCGCTCAGAAGCTGATTGGTACGTTCGATTTCCGCAGCTTCGAGTCACACTGGCCGAACAAGGCAACGAGCGTCCGGACCGTGATGGAGCTGACAGTTCGCCGCGAGCACTACTGCCCGATCTTCTTCGAGCAGCCCGGCGGCCTGTGTGCAGCACCGTCGAGTGGCAGCGTCTCGCCATCGCAGCCCGAGGGCGATTTCATCTGGATCGAAATCGTGGCCGACGGCTTCCTCTACAACATGGTGCGAGCGATTGTCGGCACACTGATCCACGTCGGTACGGGACGCTGGCACGCAGAAGACATCCGCCGCATCCGTGACGCCATGGACCGCTCACAGGCCGGCGACACCGCACCCCCGCAGGGCCTGTATCTGGTCGAGGTCGACTACGGTGACGATGCGAGTGACGATGCCCCCCTCGACTGATCTGCCTGTTCGCAAGCGTCGTCCGTCGGTCTACTACGAACGTTCGCGGACCTGCTCGCTGAGATGATCGGATAGAGACGATCTGATGACGGATCGAGGCACGACAACCCGGCACCTGGTGACGATCGCACTTGCTCCGGTATTGGCGGCGGTGATCGGGAGTGCTTTCAACATCTGGTACAACGGCACGCAGATCGAGCCGCTGCTGAATGACGCTCAGTGGAATCTGTTTCAGAAGTCCGTCGCAATCTACAACGTTGGGGCGTACCCGATTCTGATCGGCATCTGGCTGTGGCGGGTCTGGTCGCTCAAACCGGCTTTGGAACGTATTTCGGCGGGCGAGAACGTTGACGATGTCGTGCTCAGCCGGGCGCAAGTGCGGGCGATCAATCTTCCGTGGTCAATCGTCGGCATCATGGGTCTGGGCTGGGCGTTGTGCATTCCGGCGTTGCTGCTTGGCCTCCAACAAAGTCCCGATGCGGTCGATCGCCGAGTGCTGTTTCACCTGCCAACGTCGGTTGTGATCTCCGGCCTGCTAACGGTCACGAACGCGTTCTTCATTGTTGAACTGCTCACAGGCCGGCTGCTGTTTCCCATGTTGTTCCAGGATCGCAGCCCTGCCGACACGCCGGGCGCGATCAGCCTGCCGCTGAGCCGCCGCAACATGCTGTGTGCGATCGCGGCCTGCGTCTGCCCTGTCCTGTCGCTTGTCCTGCTGGAGATCGCCGATGCAACGTCCGCCAGCGACTTCAACTGGTTCATGGTCTTCGTCAGTGCGTTCGGAATCGCACTGGGACTCTTCTGCTCGTGGATGGTCAGCAATCACGTCGTGCAGCCGATTCTCGAACTGCGAAACGCCGCACAGAAAGTCTCAGCCGGCAATCTCGACGTCAGCATCGACCTGCCGCGTGCTGACGAGTTCGGACCGCTGATCGACGACTTCAACGAGATGGTCGACGGCCTGCGGGCTCGGCGCGAACTGCGGGCTCGTTTCGGTCTGCACGTTGGCCGGCGGACTGCGGAACTGATTCTCGCGCAGGACCCCGGTCAGACGGGCAGCGAGCAGGATATCACGGTCATGTTCTGCGACATCCGCAACTTCACCGCCCGCTGTTCCGTGACTCCCGCCGACGAAGTCGTTCCGCTGCTGAACCGGTTTCTGTCCGTCATGGTGGAAGCCGTCGAGGACCGCCACGGCGGCACGGTCAACAAGTTCCTCGGCGACGGCTTTATGGCCCTGTTCGGAATCGGAGAACCGGACCGCGACGGCTGCTCGCACGCCGAATCCGCTGTGCGAGCGGGCCTCGACATGATCGACCGTCTGAAAGACCTCAACGCCGAACTGTCCCAGGGCGGCCTGCCGGAACTCGGGATCGGCATCGGCATTCACAGCGGCTGTGCGATCGTTGGCAGCATGGGTTCGAGCGATCGTCTCGAATACACAGCAATCGGCGACACCGTCAACGTGGCATCGCGAGTCGAAGGCCTGACAAAGAAAGTCGGACACCCGCTGCTCGTGACAACAGCAACCGCGAGTCGTCTGAGAACCAGTTTCACGACGACACCCCTACCTGCCGAGTCCGTCAAAGGCCAGTCCGAACCAATCGAGATTCACACAGTTGAGGCCGCTGAGTAGTCGCACTCTGCTCAGCCTTTCTGCAGAGTCGCTGCAAGGTCGCGCACGCTCTCAACAGGATCTGTTGATCAAATCTGGTGGTCCGTCAGCAAGCCACACGCGGACGAGTGCGATAATCCGTTAGACACGACGGCCCCCAGGCAAACTGATCCGGGACACGGCATTGGATTTGCGGCGTCTCTGCCGCGAAACTCCCTTCACGAAAACCTACCCACACCCCATCCTTGCACGGATCAGACCAGTGATTGCCGGACAAGCTGATTCAGCTTAGACGTTTATCTCGCTCGAACATCGCAGACAGTCATCAGGATGAGCATTCAAACATACGACGTTGTTGTCATTGGAAGCGGCCCCGGCGGAGAGGGAGCCGCGATGCAGGCCGCGAAGCTCGGACGTTCCGTCGCCGCAATTGAGGATCGTGACGAGATCGGCGGCAGTTGTACGCATCGCGGAACGATTCCCAGCAAGGCGTTACGCTTCGCCATCTTTCAGGCAACGAACCTGCTCAATACGCGACTGCTGGATTCCGATGCTCTGGATGCGGCACTGTCCTTTCCCAACCTGCGGCGATCGGCCCGGTCTGTGATCGAGAAGCAGGTCGACATGCGGCAGAGTTTTTACGACCGCAACCGCGTGCCAGTGCTTCATGGCCGAGCCCGACTGGTTGGTCCTGGGACCGTTGAGGTCGTCGACGAACTGGGCGGCAAGCGGCATCTGCAGGCTGAAGCGATCGTCATCGCGACCGGCTCACGCCCATACCGGCCCGACGGAATCGACTTCACCCATCCCCGGATTCACGACAGTGACACAATCCTCGACCTGCCGGAAACGCCGCGCTCAATCAGTATCTTCGGTGCTGGCGTCATCGGCTGCGAATACGCGTCGATGTTTCGCAACCTTGGCGTCAAAGTGAACCTGGTCCATCCACGCGAGAAGCTACTCGAGTTCCTGGATGACGAAATCATTGACGCATTGAGTTATCACCTGCGTGAACGCGGCGTTGTGCTCCGGCATCGCGAATCGTGCGAACACGTCGAACCGCGTGACGACGGTGTCATTCTGCATCTGGCTTCCGGCAAGCAAATCAAGACCGACGTGATGCTGTGGGCTGCAGGGCGAACCGGCAACACGGATGACCTGGGCCTCGATTCTGTCGGCATCGAACCAAACTCGCGCGGCCAGATCGAAGTCGACGAGCACTTCCGCACGACAGCCGAGCGGATCTACTCGGTCGGCGACGTCATCGGCTGGCCAGCGCTCGCCAGCGCTGCTTATGTGCAGGGACGCTACGCCGCGCATCATGCCATCAGCGGTTTGTGTGACCGGGCTCTGATCACTGATATTCCGACGGGAATCTACACCAGTCCTGAAATCAGCTCGCTCGGCAAGACCGAGCGGGAACTCACCGAGCACGGTATTCCGTACGAGGTCGGTCACTGTAGTTTCAAAAGCCTCGCCCGAGCTCAGATTACCGGCCAGACAGTCGGAATGCTCAAGCTGCTGTTCCATCGCGAAACACTCCAGATTCTGGGCATCCACTGCTTCGGACAGAACGCGTCCGAGATCATCCACATCGGCCAGGCGATCATGTCGCAACCTGGCGAAAACAACTCGTTGAATTACTTCATCAATTCAACGTTCAACTATCCAACGATGGCCGAGGCCTACCGCGTCGCGGCTCTCAACGGGTTGAACCGCCTGTTTTGAAGACCCTTCAATGTCCCGCTGACCATCCGACTTTCCAGCGGGCCTTTGCCGTTTCTGACTGCTACTCACTCGGAGTCGCCGCCTTGCGGCTACGGGGCGCGCCGCCGATCGCTGACAGGAACTCCACGGCGTAGCGTTCGTCACCTTTCAAGCTGCGGTTGTTGAGGGCCAGGGCTTTGCGAATGCGGTCGATCGTGCGGACCATTGGGCCGGTCAGGCGTTCGACGATTTCCTGCGGGCCGTACTGTTCGAGGTCCTTGAGCGTGTGAACGCGCAGAAATTCGAACACCTGCCGGGCCTCGTAATCGCGTTTGAAGAATTCGTCGAGTTTTGCGTCGCCGGTGATGCGGGCTCGACCGAGCTTCGCGCCTGCTGGCGATGCCTTCCGAGCGGTCTTCTTTTTCGCAGCAGCGGCTTTCGTCGCGGTCTTCTTCGCCGCCGGCCTGGTGACCGTCTTCTTTTTCGCAGCGGCCTTCTTTAACGCTACCTTTTTACTGCCGGCTTTCTTCGTGGCTTTTTTTGCAGCGGCGGGGCGTAACGACGCCTTCTTTTTTGACGTGGCTTTCTTTTTCGCCATGAGTCCGGTTCCTGCTGAGAGCGTTAGGCCGCCGATGCTGACCGGGCGGCTTCCTTCGTTCCGCTGTTCTTGGCGGCGACGGGTTTGATTCTTCCGCTGGACAGTATGCGGAATCAAGTCTCGGGGCGGTCTGAAGTGGTTGATTCGGTTGCTGCCGATCTTTCGAGCCGTCCGTTATCGTCCGTCGCCCAGCTTCCTGCCCCACTGCACAGGTTCCGCCATGTCCGACTCGCTGCTGACGCCTCCGCAAATCGATCCGACGCTGATCTTCGAGCATTTTCGCGGTGCTCACGGAACCGAGCTGCTCACGGCGGCGGTTGCCCACTTCAATGTCTTCGGGCGACTGGCCGAATCTCCTCGCACGGCTGCTCAACTGCAGCAGGAACTCGAACTGGCAGACCGTCCGTCAGTCGTCCTGTTCACAGCTCTGAAGGCGATGGGCCTGTTGCGTGAGAACAGTGCCAGCCAGCTCGAACTGACGGAACTCGCTGCCGAACATCTTGTGCCAGGTGCATCGTTCGATGTCGGCAATTACGTCGGGCTCGCGGCCAGCAGTCCTGGCGTGCTGACGATGGTCGAGCTGCTGAAGACGAATCGCCCGCTGGGATCGGGTGACGACGGTGGCGGCGTCGGCTTCATTTACCGCGACGGGATGAAGTCGCAGATGGAGCAGTCCGAGGCGGCCCGGCATCTCACGCTGTCTCTCGCCGGGCGGGCGCGCAACGTGGCGCCGTGCCTCGCCGAGCGGCTGCCGCTGAACGGCGACGAAGTGTTAGTGGACGTTGGCGGCGGGGCAGGCATCTACAGCTTCGCGCTACTGCAGAAGCATCCCGGCCTGCGTGTCAGCGTGATCGATCGACCGGAAGTGCTGCGTGTCGCTGAGGAGTTCGCCGCCGAGCACGGCGTCGCAGGCCAGGTCGAGCTGCGGCCCGGTGACATGTTTGCTGACGAGCTGCCAGGCGACGCTGACGTCATTTTGCTCTCGAACATTCTGCACGACTGGGATGTGCCCGAGTGTCGACAGCTTGTGCAACGCTGTGCCGCAGCTTTGAAGCCCGGCGGCCGGCTGTTGATTCATGACGTGTTTCTGAACGATGCGCTCGACGGCCCGCTGCCGATCGCTCTGTATTCGGCATCGCTGTTCTCTTTGACGGAAGGTCGTGCCTACAGCGGCGCCGAATACCGGAAATGGCTGTCCGAAGCCGGACTGTCGCCAAGTGACGCGATCATTCCGACGCTGGTCCATTGCGGCGTACTGGAAGGACGCAAAGCGTGAGCGACGTGTCGCCATCCGCTGCTTCGGCACCTGACGATTCCGCGCCTGCCTGGTCGGAATCGCTGGCAGAGGCGGCTGCGCGGCTGCGACGCGAACTCGAACAACTGGAACGGGCTCACACGTCCGATATCACGTCGCGAATCGGCGATCTCCAGGACCTCGAACGCCAGGAACTCGACCTGCTTGGTTCAGCAGAAGATGACGATGCCCACACGCTGAGTGTTGGTGCTGTTCTGGCTCGGCTGCGGCACTGGGAGGAACTCTGCGAACGGCATCGGCTCAGTGAGGTCGCCGCTCAATGCCGCCAGCTCGAAGAGAAGGTCGTGTCCGAAGCGGCCGGTCGCTGGGAGTCGGACTGCCATGCCATTCTCGCAACCGCCGACACGAACTCCCTGTTCCGCAAGCTGCTCGAAACCAACCAGCTGCTGTCGGACACAGTTGATCGCGACGGCGTCTCGCTCGACGCGTTAAGCGGAGTCGCCGCCGCTCAGGCAGAAATTCAGTCGAGACTCACGCAGCGCTGCCGCGACTCGCGTCCCACGCCGGAATCACTCGACCAGTGGTCGCGACTGCTTGCGGACCACTGCGTCACCGTTCTGACAGCTCTCGACGATCTGTCTCTCGACAAGGCAGCACGACAGCTCGACGGCGCCGTCACGCTGGTTCGCTGGTATCTGACCGACGTCGATCCCAAACGGTCGGCCAGCAGCAACCGGATTCGTAAGAAACTGAAGCGGCTTCGAGCGGAACTGCAGGAGCGACGTCTCAACGCGAGACTCGAACAGAAGTTCGGTCGCCGGGCCGTCGCGTTTTCCGAACGCCTGATCTTCGTACTCATCTGCCTGGTCCTCGGCCTGATGACTATCGAGTGGACGGTGCAGCTCAGCCCGGGAACGCTCCGCTGGTTCGTCATTCTCGACACGGCAGCCTGCGCTGTGTTTCTGCTTGAGTTCTTCATCAAGCTGAGCATGGCCGAGGGCCGCAGTCGCTGGTTCGCCCGGCACATGTTTGTCGACCTGATTCCGTCGATCCCGGTTGGTCTGTTGACTTCGGGGTTTGTCGATTCCGCTGACCTGATTCGTGCTGGCCGCGTCCTGCGTTACGCGCGTCTGCCGCGGCTGGTCCGCTACATCCGGATTCTCCGTCCGGTCATCCGGTTCGTGCGGGCACTCGGTCTGATGGCTCGCGGCCTTGACCGCCTGGTCCGGCGTTACAGTCACATTCTCAATCTGAACGTGATTCTGCACCCGACGCAGGCTGAATATGCGAAAGCCGTCCGCCGCCGCGCTCAGGGGGCACTCGAAACACGAATCCTCGATCGGCAGCTTGTCGAGGCCTGGGGCACGCTGCTGATCGAAGCGTCAGAAGATCAGCAGGCAAATGTCGCCCGGCAACGGCTGGTGGTTCTCGAACGTGCTGCCGAACGCCGCGAGCTGGGCTTTGAAGAGGGGATTCACCGAACGACGGTCTCGCGCGACCTGCCCGCCGAACTGTTGCTCGATCAGATGGAAGCACTCGATCCGGTACTCGTCGAGCCGCTGCTGGGCGAAGGTCTGACGACTCAATTCGCGAGAGTAATTCGGTCGATGTCCGCCGCGCCGCTGCGCTGGTTTCCGATCATCCGCAGTTGCGTGCCGAAGGAAACAGTCGGGCTGCCGGACGAAGTCGTCGTCGCCGAAGCCTCGCACCGCAGTGCAGCGTTCTTCCGGAAATTTCACGATCTCTGGTTCTGGATTTCCGACCTCTACGGAACCGTCACGCCGTCGCAGTTCGTCGACCGGCTCGGCGGCCTGCTCGTCAAGAGTTCGTTCCGTCCGGCACAGCGGCTGATCCTGTTTGGTGGCTTTCTGCTGATCATCGAGGGCGTGCTCCGGTTACTCGCCCTGGCTTATGGCGAAGCCGCAAAGGAAGCTGCCGAGGCGGTCGCGGAACCTGGAGTTCTCGAGGGCGTCCGCGATTTCCTGAAACGGTTTGTCGGCACAACGCTGCTGGTTCTCGGATCGGTCTGCTTCTTCATTCTTGCAATCGGCTGGTGGATGCAGCGGGTCGCTCGCGAGGCCACCGAGTTTTACGAGAAGTCGGTGCTCGCTCAGTTTCTGCTGCTGACGGAAACGATCCGCTCGCGGCGTCTCGACCGCGACGCTCGGCAGCTCTACTACCGCGTGCTGCGCCCCGACTGGCCCGTCGGCGAGGTGACAGAGAACGAGAGCGACGCCATTGATGCCGCGCGTGTCGAAATGCTCGCAGCGCGACTGACGACGTCGATGGTTCGCTGCGAAACGCCACGCGGCGAGGCTGGAACGTTTCCGTTTCTCGAACGGCTGATCATGCTCTATCGCGACTGGCTCGACGGTGCGATGTTCACGTCGAACGACACGCGAACGACGAATCAACTGCTCGGCAACACCGCACTGCGGCAACTGCTGCTGACCTCGCGGCGCATCACGCGGCGGCACATCAAGTCGTTTCAACAGGCCGATCTGGAGAATCAGAAATCGCTGCTGAAGGGACCGTATCTCTGGTTCCACTTTATCGCGAACTCGCTGTCGCACTCCGTGGCGGCGCTGATCGTCGACTACAACCGCAAGGCGATTCCGCTGCACGAAATCGAACTCTGTGCTCCCGAGGCGAAGCAGGCATACTCGACCTGGCTGGGGACGGCGACGTCCGGCGAGGAGATTCTGGAAGTCCCGAAAGACGCCGAGGCGCATTACGTCACGACGGCGTTTACCGCTCTGCACTTCCTCGACCCGGATCCGGATCGCGAGGCGGAGATTGAAGCGAGGTTCGGCCCTGCCGTCCTGGAACGCATGAAGCGCGACCGCAGCCTGCTGATTCGTCGAACGTTTGGAACACTGCCGCTGCATCTGCGTCCGCGATCGGAACGCGTCGTTAATCTTTTCTCGATCTACGAGGGCTGGAT
>JAPOLP010000534.1 GCA_029977045.1 Planctomycetota bacterium | reverse complement strand
GTGATCGACATCGCCGTCGCCACAAACAGAACGAACGCCGGTCGGGCTACGTCAGCGGCCACGGATACGTGCATGAACCACGCGAGAAGCGCCCCAAGTGCGAACGGCAACGCGATCCCGGCGGTCGCGACTCCCGCTGCCGCGCGTCCGACATGCTTCAGGTGAGAAAACTCGAATTCGAGCCCGACGACAAACATCAGGAAGATCAGGCCGAGCTGTCCCAGTACAAGTAGTACCGATTCAGCGGGACCGGACGAGAGCTGCTCGAACAGCTGCGGGCTGACTCGTCCCAGGGCGGATGGTCCCAGCAGCAGGCCTGTCAGGATTTCGCCGACGACCTGCGGTTGTCCGAGTTTGCCGAGCAACCAGCCTCCTGCACGTGCTGCCGCGATGATCACGATCAACCGCACAACGACCATCAGGACAATTGACTCGCCAGCATCGGAAGCCAGAACGGCATTCATGAGCGGGGTCCGTGCGCGCGGCGGTTCTGCTGCATAAAAAGCTTCCTGGAATGCTGGTAACGCGAATTCAGAACAAGCACGACCGCCAGTACCAGGACGATGCCGCCGTACTTGATCACCGGATGGTCTTTGTCGAGATATTCGCCAAGAACGTCAGACGCCGCCAGCATGGCCAGATTCCCGACGAGGCTGCCGGCAACGATTCCTGCAAACGTGGCCACGCGACTGAGTCCCAGCAGCCTTCCGAACACGGAACCGCCGAGACTTCCCGTCGCGGCCAGCGGCAACGCAACAAAACTCGCCAGGCCGGCGAATGTGGCTCGGCGGATCCACGGATGCTGATGCAGCAGGAACTCGCCATCGGCAAGCACGACCTGCAGCCGCTTTCCAACGAACGGAACTCGAAACAGAAATCCGATGTGGAATGCCAGCATGAGGGCGACCATGACGTCGAGATACGTCACCAGCGCGAACAGCTCCAGAGAACTCAGTCTGCCCGCAACGTCGCCGGCGTCTGGATCGCCACCTCCAAGTATCACAAAACGACCGAACAGCCACATCGACGCTGCCGCCATCAGCAGCAACTGTCGAGTCTCGTCAGTCCCTCGCAGCAGCCAGAAAACTCCGAGCACGATCCCGGTCAAAACAAGCGGCCCGACCAGCGTCGCCGCCCAAAGCCTCGGTGACCCTTCCATCATCGATCGTTCAAAGCCATCAAACGGGTCACCAAAAGTCGGTCGATGTTTTCGGTCAGGGGCGATATCAGCGGTCGCCATGTTCTTCTCTCAGTAATTCCTGGTTTGCCATGCGGAGCACATGGCGGACAGATCGACAAGTCAGGCGTCTTCAGACGCCGCATCAGCCAGTCGACGCGGCAACAACTCGACCCGGCATGACCATCAGGACGGCAAGGACTTCCCAGGCAGGCCACACGTCCCGGCTCATGTCACCACCTTAGTGCCAGTTCGCTGCCGGAGTTCCCTCACACAGCAGACCAGCAATGTGATCACTGTCAGGGGCACGACGAACACAAACAGCACCTGCTGAAATGCTGGAAGTCCCGCGTGTCGAGTAGTGGTCATCACCAGAGTCGTCGTGTAGGCAGCGTGGTACAGAAGAAACACGGCTCCTTCCCACCGGGCAATCAGGTGACCGGTAAAGAAGACCGGCAGACAGGCTGCCGCCACTGCGATCATCACGGGAATGTCAAACGCCAGAGCCTGCGGCGCGACAGCAACTCCATTCGGAGCCAGCAGGGCAGTCGCGCCGAGAACCCCAAGAATGTTGAACAGGTTGCTGCCCACGACGTTGCCGACAGCGATGTCCCGCTCTCCTCGAAGGGCTGCCATGACCGACGTCGCGACTTCCGGCAGCGACGTGCCTCCGGCGACGATCGTCAGGCCGATGACCAGTTCGCTGACTCCCATTCGGCGAGCCAGTTCGCTTGCACCGTCCACCAGCCAGCTCGCACCGGCGACCAGCAGTGCCAGCCCGGCAGCGATCAGCGCAGCCTGCCGCAGCAGTTGTGCAACTCCAGCTTGCACGCCGGCGGTATCGTGTTCTACAGGCTCGGTCGCGGAAGGAGTCGCCTTTGACTGGCAGTCTGACGTCAGTTCTCTCGTCGACTCCCTTCGTCCCGCCACGATTGAATGCATGGTGAACGCGACAAGACCGCCAAACATCAGACAGCCTTCGATACGACCGATGCTTCCGTCCCAGGCGACGGCCAGAACGAGAAGCGACGCTACGATCATCAGCGGAACGTCAAACCTAACGAGCTTCTGATCGACCACCAGCGGAGTGATCAGCGCCGACAGGCCCAGGATGAACAGCACATTAAAGATGTTGCTGCCCACAACGTTGCCGACGGCGAGATCAGCCTGCCCCGACACCGCGGAGGAGATCGAAACCGCGAACTCCGGGGCGCTCGTTCCGAATGCAACGACGGTCAGGCCAACTACGAGGGGCGACAAGCCGACGATTGCCGCCAGCCGCGATGCTCCCCGAACCAGCAACTCTGCTCCGACTACAAGTGCCACCAGCCCGGCACTCAGCAGAAGAATCACCATGTGCACTCGGTCCTTGTCCGTTCGCAGAACGGAACTCCATCGACAATGACCCGCCGACGCGTCCCGGCCCGGGAGAAGTTCCCGAGGCTGAGTCGCAGCCTCATTTCGCCACGCGATCGGTCGCTAAACGGCCTGTTTCAACGTCACGTCTGTCGGAGAAGGGCTCTCTGCACGAGGAGTTCTGACCGGGTCGAGAATATCTCCGGGGGGGAAACCAAGCTGGAATGGGACATTGGGAACGAGCCCCATCTTCCACTGCAGACGCTGCCACAGCGTGAACTTCGACTGCCAGGCAGTGATGGCCTGCTGCAGCCGGATCACAGATGGGTGAGACTGTTCCTCAATGCTGTTAATCAGCTCGACGGCACCATCAGGATGTCCGGACAACAACAGTGCGGTGCAATAGTTGGTACGGTGAATCACCGGCGTGTCAGGTCGCAGCCAGGTACATCCCTCTTTGACGACCAGTTGCCGATACAGCTCAAGTGCGGATCCGGCCCGCCCTGACCGCATGAGGCAGACGCCGCGAGCGCTGGTAATCGCATCGTTCGAACCACTGTCCTTCAACACAGACATGGCTCGGTCGGTCTCACCTGCCGCCAGCAGGGTCTGGGCCAGAACGAGCGGACTCTCACCGCTCGCGGAAACGGACTTTGATTTACCCGACTCGTGACTCTTCGTGGAAACACTCTGTTTAACAGTCTTCATGGACGCACTTTCGGATGAGATAAACGGACAAATGCCGTCTGAGGGATCTGACCACCGTGCACGCTCATGCGTTGCCAGAAATCGGTACGGTCAGAACTCGTTGATCTGCGCCAGCCCTGACTGGCGGCGCCTCGCACGGGCGTTCAAACGCTCGGCGGCAAAGGATCAACGCTGCAGACGAACCTGAAGCCAGACCAGCGTGGGGCTTCCAGAAGCAATAACGCCAGCAGGCCGACCGCCAGCGAAAAACAGGTGGCGGCGAGTCGTTTCGACCCCAGTCATTGCTGGGGACGCAACGTCAGAACCCGGAATCTGCCTCTCGCATCGCGCCAGATCGCCAGCTCCAACGGACGTTGACCGGATGCAGCAAACCGCCGAACCGCCCGAATCCTGAGCCGCAGCGACGAAGCGATAATCGGATGTCTGGTTGCCTGAAAGCGCGACATCCGCCGCAAATACAGAGCGCAACGCGGGCACAATCGCGATGGTTGCGGCCAGAAAGGCCACCGCAAGGCAGCGGAGGCAAGAGAAGCAGCGTGCTGAGTTCGACATTCCGAACATTACGTCCGAGTCACCCGGTCGCAGACGGCGTCTGACAACAGCCAGACACGTGCGAATCACCTGCGGGTGATATACGGGCGGAATTCTGCCATCGCTTTTGCAAACTGTCGAGTGGTTCTCATTCGCCCGATTTAACTTTTCTACAATCTTTCTCCGGATTGAGAAGTCAAAGCTGATCGCCACAGATTCAATTCGCTCGAAATGCTGCATCCAGACTTGTGAATCGATGAGGCAACGAGGCGATGATCGTCGCTCGACAGTTCCTTGAAACCACTCCAGCGATCCGTCACACCTCGCGCATGAACGCTCAGGAAACGCTGCAGAAATGGTTTGGCTTCCCCTCGTTCCGTGGTCAGCAGGCGGAAATCATTGGCCGGGTTAGCGCTGGTGGAAACTCACTCGTGATCATGCCAACCGGCGGCGGGAAGTCATTGTGCTATCAGATTCCGGCGTTGATGGTCGGGGAATCGCCAGGCTGCCCTGCTCCGTTGACGCTGGTTCTCTCCCCACTGATCGCGCTGATGCAGGATCAGGTTGATGCTCTGCGACGACGCGATATTGACGCAACGTTTATCAACTCGTCGCTGTCCCGCGAGGAGCGGGAGAAGCGGTACGCGGGGATTGTCGAGGGCCGGTACCGACTGCTTTACGTGACGCCGGAGCGGTTTCGGAAGCCTGAGTTCATCTCCGGCCTGGCTCGGCGGGACATCCGGTTGCTGGCGGTCGACGAGGCGCACTGCATCAGTGAGTGGGGGCACGATTTCCGGCCGGATTACACGCGGCTGCGTGAGTTTCGGGAGATCGTCGGCAATCCGACGACGATAGCGCTGACCGCGACGGCCACTCCCGACGTGCAGCGGGACATCGTCCGCCAGCTTGGGTTGACCGATGACGAAGTGCAGTGTTTTCACGAGGGCATCGACCGACCCAACCTGACGCTCGACGTCGTCGACGTCTGGGAAGAAGACGAGAAGCTCGAACAGATCATCAAGACTGTCGTCAGGCACGCTCAGAATCCCGGCAGCGGCATTGTCTACT
>JAPOLP010000823.1 GCA_029977045.1 Planctomycetota bacterium | reverse complement strand
GCCTGTATCTGCATGGCGAGGGCCTGAATACGGATACGGGGGTGGGAGAACCCATCGCTCAGCGTGTGCACGCGGGACAGATCGTGATCGCTGCCGAGCTGACTGGAATTGGCCTGACCGAAACCGGAAAGGATGGCAGGGACTGGGCTCGCGGAAAATTCGGGCCCGACCTGCGGGAACTCCTCATGGCCTATCTGCTGGGGCGGTCGCATGTCGGGATGCGTGCCAACGATGTCGCCGCCCTGACACGGTTTCTTGCTGACTATGAACGGGTCAAAGCGGCACCAGAGCCTCGTCGGTGGCACCTGGTCGCCACTGGTGAGGCGGCGATTCCGGCGCTGCACGGAGCGGCTTTGCAGTCCGGCAAGAAACTGCAGTTCTCGACTGTCACTTTGCGTGGAATGGTCCCATCTTGGGAGCACGTCGTCGCGGCACCCGACCACGTCAATCAGCTCGTCAACGCCGTCCACGGAGCATTGCGGCATTACGACCTGCACGACCTGATTGATCTGGCAGGTCGGGAGCGAGTCACAATTGAGTCTCCCGTCGACGCCCTCGGCAACCCGATCGCGGCGGAGAAGCAGCAATAAGCAACCGGCAGCCCAATCAGACGGCGTATTGCGAGGGACTCTGCTGACGCCTTTTCTCAGCACTCCCGAACGTGAAGCCAGACCGGCGCTACTTCAGCTGCCCCTCGGCCCAGGGAGCAAGTTTCTCGCGGAAGATCTTCACGTTGTGGCGGATGTCGACGGGCAGCGAGCGGTGGAAGAGGATCGTCTCGACCGACTTCGTGAGTTCACTGGCCTGGCCGAGAGCGCGGAGTTCGGACTCGAAGCGGGCTCGGTCGCCATCTGACTCCGGGAAGTGGCCAGGCTCGGGCTCGATGATGATGACGGGCTTCTGCTGCGGCTTCGCACCGACACCGACGAGGGCCGAGCGGAAGACGTGCGAGTGCTCGTTGAAAATCGCTTCGCACGGGATCGTAAACATCCGCCCGTTGGTCGTTTCGACGATGTGAGCCTTGCGACCGCAGAACCAAAGGCGGCTTTGATCGTCGAGCCAGCCGGTGTCACCCATGCGGTGCCAGAAGCGACCGTCCGCGTCGGCGACCTTCGCTCCGGCAGTCGCGTCGGGCAGCCGGAAGTATTCACGCGTTGCCGACGGCGCCTGCACGATGATCTCGCCGATCTGACCGGGCTCAACGTCTCGGACTTCGTCGATGTGCCCGATCGGGCCGTCGGTGATCTCGACGATCCGTGCCTTGACCTGCGGGAACAGGCGACCGACGCAGGTGCCGGCACCGCGACGTGACTGCTCGGCGGTTTCGGTGAGCACTTCGCGACCGCTGATCGACGCGACGGGCAGCGACTCAGTGGCTCCGTACGGCGTGTGTATGTTCGCGTCGTCATGCTCGAACGCCGCCATCATGCGCTGCAGAACGTGAATCGGAACCGGAGCCCCGGCAGAGAGTACGCGCCGCAGAGAACCGAGTTTCTCGCCCGTCTGCTCGCAGTGACGCCCGACGCGATTCCAGATCGCCGGCGAGCCAAAAGCCTGGGTGACGCCCTGGTCACGAATCGCTTCCAGAATCTTCAGCGGATCGACCTGAGCGGGCTTCGTTGGATCCATATCCGGGATGACCGTCGTGACGCCCATCGCCGAATTGAACAGCGCGAACAGCGGGAAGCCGGGCAGGTCCACTTCTCCGGGTTGGATGTCGTAGAAGTCGCGCAGCAGGTCGACCTGCGCGGCGAACATGCCGTGTTCGTAAACGACGCCCTTTGGCGGTCCAGTGCTGCCGCTGGTGAAGATGATTGCCGCCGAGTCAGTCGCGGTCGTCGCAACGGTCCGAAACTGCGACGCGTTGGACTGCAACAGGTCGACGTACGTCTGGCCACCCCAGAACCAACGGGCTCCGTTGACGGTGACGTTGAGTTTCGCCTGCGGGAATTTCCGGCGGTTCAGAACCCGGATCGCCTGCACGATCGGAATTGCGACGAAGCCTTCCGGTTCGACAGTCTCCAGACAGCGGAAGATGTTCGATCGTCCCATGCCGGGATCGATCAGCACGACAACGGCCCCGGCTTTGAACAGTGCAAACGTCAGTGCGATGAATTCCAGACTCGGACGCACCATCAGAACGATGCGAGTGCCAGGTCGGACGCCGTAATCAATCAGCCCCTGGGCAAGCCGGTCGCTCTCTTCATCGAGCTGCTGGAACGTAAGATGCGAGTACGTGACTCGGCCCGCGTGATCTCGGCCTTGTGGAAAGACAACCGCCTTCTGCTGCGGCCACTGGCGAGCTGACTCGCGAAGCCGTTCGGCGATGTTGACGACGTCGGCCATCAGTTCTGATCGGTCCGAATGAGAATCTCACCCTTGCCGAGTTCCAGAAAGTCACCGATGTGCCGCTGCCAGACAGCGTCTGCAACTCCAGCCGGAACGGGAAAGCCACAGTCGGCCAGATGCTTCCAGTAAAGCTGCAGAAACACAGGCTGCCGAGTGAGCCCCGCCGGTCGGAACGTCGGAATCATTTCGGGGGATGAACCAGCAAACAGAATCGTGCCGCGTTTCATTCCCGGACCAGGACGAATCCCCGAATCCCCGAACAGCAGGATCGAACCAGCGATCATGCCAACACCCGGAGCGTCGCCCGAGCGACCGCCGATCGCGATCAGACCACGTCGCATTGAGTGGCCGATTTCGTTGCCGGCATTCCCGTCGATCAGGATCTCACCGCCGGTCATGCCCTTACTGCCGCCGCGATAAACCGCACCGACAAGGTGCCCCGCGTTGCCGTGAACGCGGATGCGACCGCCGTGCATTTCGGCACCGACCCAGTCGGCAACGTCGCCCGTGACCGTGATCTCGCCCCCCGTCATCTCCGCGCCGAGGTGCATCCCGGCGTTGCCTTCGACTCGAATCGTTCCCGAAGCGAGGTGCGTCCCGATCAGCTTGACGTGCGAGCAATCGCCTTCCCAAATAATCGTTTCGTCGTCCGCCGCTGACCCGCTGACGTCGAAGAACTCGCCGAGTTCGACCTGCTTGTTACCGTTCTGGACGAGCGTCGCGCGAACCTGATCTGCGGTCTGCTCGCGAACGGATTCCATTTTGATCGAGTCGACTTCGACCGGAATCGTCGTCTTCTCGCGGAGCTGAATGGTCAGCGGCATGAGCGGTTACTCGGCTGGTTCGCCAGTGAAGTACTCGGGAGCGTCGATCCACTTGATGTTGCAGCCGATGCTAGGCTTCTGCTCGGCAGGGACTTCCTGGCCGGCAAGGATCGCGTCGCAGGCGGCTCGCAGGTCAGCACCCGTAACTGGTTTGCCGTTGCCCGGTCGGCTGTCATCAAACTGGCCGCGATAAGTGAGAGCCATGTCACCATCGAACAGGAAGAAGTCCGGCGTGCAGGCCGCCCGGTACGCCTTCGCGACGCACTGC
>JAPOLP010000373.1 GCA_029977045.1 Planctomycetota bacterium | reverse complement strand
TATGACGACGGCGATTTCGACGACTTCGACATGGACGACGAAGACTACGCGTAACCCTCGACTCACTCTTCACGCGATGTCCGCCCAGATAGCCACAGCAGCTCTCGCAGGATTCGTTTTCGGAGTTCTGCAATCACTGCTTCTGGGAACCACCCTTGCGCGTAACTGGCAGGGAGGTACAGGCTGCGTCTGGGGCATCATCATCGCTGTGCCGTCGACAATCGCTTCGATCTGGACCGGCTGGTACGCGTCGCTGATAGCCCTCGCTCTATCCGTGGCGGTGTTCTTGTGCGGTACAGCTTCGATCGCCCGCGACAAGAAACGTGTCGACAACCAGCGCCACTGAATTGTCTACTTCAGCTTCGGCTCGATCCATGCGGCCAGAGCTCGCTCGAATTCGTCCAGTCGCGCATCTGTCGCAGCTCGCTGAGCAGCCAGTCCATCTCCCGCCGGACCGTTCGGCTCCGCGAACAGATAGAACTTGATCTTTGGCTCCGTTCCCGACGGCCGCGCAGCAAACCGAATCCGGCAGTCGTCGTGCGTCCCGCGAAAGATCAGCAGGTTGCCCTGAGGCGAAGGCAGGTCAGCAGACTTCGAGTTTGCTGGCAGCTCGCGGACTTCATGCGAGCCGAAATCCTCGACCGACGTCAGGACAACTCCGCCCACTTCTTCCGGCGGACTGTTCCGCAGCTCGTCCATCAGGCCGGTAATGAGAGCCTTGCCTGCCGGTCCGTACGCATACTGATTCATCTGCCGCTCGGCGTAGTAACCATGCTCGACGTAAAGATCGTCGAGCTGATCAAGCAGCGTTCGGCCTTCCGCCGCAAGCTCAGCCGCCAGCTCAACGAGATACAGCGCAGCAATCGCCGCGTCCTTATCCCGAGCGTAATCGCCAGCGAGATAACCGAGTGACTCTTCCGTCCCAAAGACGAAGTGCTCGACACCTCGATCGTCCATCGTTTCGCCAATGTACTTGAAGCCGACCAGCAGGTTGTCGACGACCTGCAGCCCCTTTGAGCGGGCGATCTCCGCCGTCAACTGAGTCGTCACCAGTGTCTCGACAACGTAGTGGTCCGAAGTCAGCGGTGAGGTAAACGGATTCCCCTGAGCTCCGTCGATCGGCGGTCGAGCCTCACTGCGTTTGCGGATCACGTAGTCCGCCAGCAGTGCCCCGATCTGGTTCCCTGTCAGCGGCACGTACTCAGTGCCGCCGATCGGACGGACGACAGCAGCGATGCGGTCGGCGTCCGGATCGGAAGCCAGAATCAGCCCGATATCTTCCGCGCGAGCATGCTCGATGATCGGCTCGAACACCTTCGGGTTTTCCGGGTTAGGAAGCTGATTCGGCACGTTCGGAAAGTTGCCGTCCGGAGCACGATGCGGCTCGAAGATCGAAATGCCATCGAACCCCGCCGCCTGCAGCACGCGATAGCACGACGTCTCACCGACTCCGTGCAGCGGCGAGTAAATCGCCCGCAGCTCACGCTTTGGCGAAAGGCTCAGCTTCAACAGCGCGTCTGTGTAAGCCGCGTCGACATCTTCCCCGATGATCTCGATCTGCCCGGCCTCGATCGCCGCAGCGAGGTCGACCTGCGGAATCTCCGTCGCCTCGTACACGCAGTTGATAATGCCCTTGTCATGCGGAGCCGTCACCTGGCCGCCGGTATTCCAGTAAGCCTTGAACCCGTTGTCAGCTGGCGGATTGTGCGACGCGGAAATCATCACCCCGACGTCAGCCTTCAGGTGCCGGACCGCGAACGACAACTCGGGTGTCGACCGAATGTCCTCGAACAGGAAGACCTTCAGGCCATGCCCGGCCAGCACGCAGGCCGTCAGCTCGGCGAACTCCCGCGATCGGTTACGCGAGTCATGCGAAACCGCCGCCCGGCCCGTCGCCTGCCCGCTCGCTTCCTTGTAGTAAGCCGCGAGTCCGTGAGCCGACTCAGCAATCGTCCGGGCGTTGATCGTCGCCGATCCGAACTCTGACATCGGGCCGCGACGTCCGCCCGTGCCGAACGGTATCTCTTCCCAGAAGCACGCTTCCAGCTCTTCCCAGGCACCGTCCTGAATCTTCGCGGCGATCGCGTCGCGGTACTGGCCGAACTGCGGCTCGGTCACCCACTTCGACATCAGCTTACCAGTCGTTTCGGTGATCCTCTCCGCTGAAACAGCCTCGGCAATCAGCGCTGTGAGTTCCTGTGTCGTGCCGTCTTGTGCCGTCATAGTTTCCGCCTGAAATCCGTACCTGATAGTCATTCCGTGTGCCGGATTGCGGCCTTGCCGCGCGAGCGGAGAGTACCACAAGGCCGACCAGACCGACATTCACGCACACGGCGAATCAGTAACAACTCGGTCGCTTCCAGGGACGCGTTGCAAGCCACCTGGCCGCAACACATACTGACCCGCCGCTTCGGCAATCAGACCGCACAATCAGCCACTGATTCATCGGAATTTCCCCATGCCATTTCGCACTTCCCTCAGCCGATCAACGGCCTGCGGAGTCGTCCTGTCAGCTCTCAGCCTGCTCGTCGCCAGCGGCTGCGGCGGAAGCTCTTCCGAGAGCACAGAAACCGGCAAGAGCGGCTCGTCCTCTGTCTCGAAAAGCAGCAAATCCTCGGGCTCCACATCGAAATCCGGTGACAACGATTCAGTCGCTGATGACTCCGGCGGACAGCGATCGATCGACGGAATTCCTCTGGACGTCTTCTTCGACCGACCTCTGGAAGTCGCCAGCGATCAACGCACCGGCGGCACCGCTCCGGCAGTTGCAGCGACGACCCCTGACGCCACAACTGCAGCGCCAACAGAACCCGCTGGTGATCCGCCCGCAGCGCCGAAGCCCGATGACGTCTCGTGGTCGGAACTGATCGCCGCGGAACTGCTCAACGAGGAAATTCGTTCTCTGCGGAACGAGATGCAGTCGCGTCTGACAAACATGGGAGCCTACAAGAAGGCAGTCCTTGAACTGCCGGTCTTCGGCTCAGCGGTCGCATTCTTCGCCGAAGTCGCCTCGCGGCACGACGGCGATATTTCCTGGAAAGAACACGCGAAACACATTCGAGTTCTTGGAGCACGAATTGCCGCTGTCACGAGTGCTTCAGACGCCCAGACCAAAAAGGCGTACGACGAGGTCAACAACGCTTACCTGACGATTAACGAAATCCTCAACAACAACACACCGGCGGAGCTGCCTGAAATTGAAGACGAGGCCCCGGATTTCGCCGAGTTCGCCGACATGTTCTACCTGATGAAGCGGATGGAACGCGGTCAGCAGTGGATGCAGACGGACACGGGCAGCGAGAGTGGCTTCAACGACAAAGCGGCCACACTCGCCCGCGAAGTCGCCGTCATGGTCGCTCTGACGCAGGCCTATTACGCCCCAGGCTACGGTTACTCGGACGACGAAGAATTCCTCGGCTACCTCAACAAACTGCGTGATGCCGGGATCGGAATGCGAAAGGCATCCGAAGAAAAAGACTTCGCGAAGTACGACGAACTGCGGTCAGTGGCTGGCCAGCAATGCACGCAGTGCCATTCCGTGTTCAAGAACGGATAAGGCGGCTCGCGTGACAGTTCAAGAACAAGGCTCCGAACTCGAACTGCGAACCTGGCAGGTTGGTAGTCGCACCCTCAAAACCGGACGGTTTCCGCTGCTGATGGGCATCGTCAACGTGACGCCCGACAGTTTCTCCGACGGCGGAAAGTTCCTCGCGCAGGGAGCGGCCGTCCGTCAGGCTCTGCAGCTTGCCGAGGACGGAGCAGACATTCTCGACATCGGCGGCGAATCGACCCGCCCCGGTGCCGAACGTGTCTCGGTCGACGAGGAACTACGCCGCGTTGTCGGTGTCATCTCCGAACTGCGGCCTCAGACCGATCGCCTGATTTCGATCGACACAACTAAAGCCGAAGTTGCCCGGCAGGCCCTCGCCGCTGGAGCTGACATCGTCAACGACATCTCCGGCCTGACGTTCGACCCAGCGATGCCCGACGTCTGTGCCGAGTCCGACTGCGGCATCATCGCGATGCACATCCTGGGCAATCCGCAAACAATGCAGGTCGATCCGCAGTACGACGACGTCATCGCTGATGTCACCACTTGGCTGCGGCTGCGTATTGACGACCTCACACAGCGAGGAATCAAACCCAAGCGACTCGCGCTCGACCCCGGCATCGGCTTCGGCAAGACGGCGGATCACAACGTCGAACTGCTCTCCAGCATCTCGACACTGCGTTCGCTCGGACGGCCCGTCCTGATCGGCCACTCACGCAAGCGGTTCCTCGCCAAAGTGCTGGGCCGTCCGGTCGAGGAACGCTCCGCCGGCACGATCGGCGTTGCCATCGCCGCTGCCGAACAACACGCCGACATGCTCCGCGTCCACGACGTCCGCTCAACCAAAGACGCCCTGCTCGCCTGGCATACCTGCCGCCCCTGATGCTGCCAGCGAAACGCGACCGCAGTCGTTTAAGCAGGGCCAACGAATGACTCGAATCCGACGAATTCCTGAAACAAGCTCTCTGGATTCGTCAGATTTGCAGCATTCGTTGGCCGCTCAACAGCGCAGCAAAAAGGCCCGACAGAACTGCCGGGCCTTTTCCATGATTTCTGTTCGCTGCTCGCTGTTTACTTCTTCAGAGCAAGCATCTTGCGAGCTCGTTCCTGATCGCGGAAGCGGGCTTCGATGGCTTCGTCGTTGTTCGCCGGGCGGGCCTGAGCTTCTTTCAGGTCTTCTGCCGCAGCGTCTCGATCGATATCCACAGCCGCGACACACCGGGCGGTCAGCAGAGTGACCGTCGCACCGGTGATCTGAACGAAGCCGCCGTCGACGAAGAACGAACGCGGTCCGGACGCCGTCGTAACATTCAGCTCGCCGCAGCCCAGACGGCCAACCAACGGAGCACGCCCTGGCAGTACACCGATCTGACCGTCGAACAACGGAAACCGCAGCCCGCTGACAGGTTCGTCCAGCAGCGTGGTTTCCGGAGTGACGACAACAAGTTGCAGTTCTTTGGACATGACAGATTCGCCAGTCGAGTTTGCTCAGAAACAGCCAGCAGCCAACGATTAACCAGCCGCTTCGGCCATGCGTTTCGCCTGCTCTTCGGCTTCCTTGACGCCACCGACGTACATGAAGGCCGCTTCCGGCAGGTGGTCCCACTTGCCGTCACAGATTTCTTCGAAGCTCGTGATCGTTTCTTCGAGCGGCGTGATCTTACCGGCCTTACCGGTGAAGACTTCGGCCACAAGGAACGGCTGGGACAGGAAGCGTTCGATACGACGGGCACGATGCACGACCAGCTTGTCTTCTTCGGCCAGTTCGTCGACACCCAGAATCGCGATGATATCCTGCAGTTCGCGGTAACGCTGCAAAATCTGCTGCACGCGGCGGGCGACGGCGTAGTGCCGTTCGCCGACGTACTGCGGGTCGAGAATTCGTGACGACGACGACAGCGGATCGATGGCCGGGTAAATACCCTTTTCGGCGATCTTTCGTTCCAGGTAGATGAACGCGTCAAGATGGCTGAACGCGGTCGCCGGAGCGGGGTCTGTCGGGTCGTCGGCCGGCACGTAAACGGCCTGGACCGAGGTAATGGCCCCGTTCTTCGTCGACGTGATTCGTTCCTGCAGACCACCAAGCTCGGTGGCGAGCGTCGGCTGGTAACCCACGGCACTCGGCATACGCCCGAGAAGAGCGGACACTTCTGAACCAGCCTGCGAGAAGCGGAAGATGTTGTCGACGAACAGCAGTGTGTCGGCACCCGTCGCGTCGCGGAACCACTCGGCCATCGTCAGCCCGGTCAGAGCAACGCGGAGACGTGCTCCCGGCGGCTCGTTCATCTGGCCGAACACCATCGTCGTCTGCTCGATAACCGAACGACCGGTGTCACCGATCTTGGTTTCCTGCATTTCGAGCCACAGGTCGTTTCCTTCACGGGTTCGCTCGCCAACGCCAGCGAATACCGAGTAACCACCGTGAGCACTCGCGATACGGGCAATCAGTTCGGTCAGAATAACGGTCTTACCGAGACCGGCACAGCCGAACAG
>JAPOLP010000050.1 GCA_029977045.1 Planctomycetota bacterium | reverse complement strand
AGCCCGTCAGATCCGGAT
Source organism: Planctomycetota bacterium (assembly GCA_029977045.1). GTDB lineage: Bacteria > Planctomycetota > Planctomycetia > Planctomycetales > Planctomycetaceae > JAPOLP01. The sequence continues at coordinate 14,182 of JAPOLP010000050.1, read as the reverse complement.
ATACACACCCTTTCGATACATCCAGTAGCACACGTACCACATGACAAAGAGTTTCAGGGACGCATCCAGCAGAGGTGCGTAGGCAAACGCGTCGGCCCGCAGCCAGTGACCGAGATCGCTGCCAGCCATCGTGTCGATCGTGTTCAGTGAGAACCGGATCGAGTTGCCGATCCAGCCTTTGAACAGCTGAGCGATGCAGTACATCGCGATCGAGTTCAGGCCGACGACCGCCAGCGGAAACACCAGCCGGCGACAGCCTCGCATCTCAACCAGCCAGTAGAAGAAGCCCAGCATCCAGAACGTCCAGCCGGACGAGAACACCGCCCAGGTCGGACTCCAGATTCGTTTGACCGCCGGACACGCCGACCACGAGTACTCCCACAAGGTCTGCTGCAGATCGACCGGCAGCCATTGAGTCGGCCAGATTGTCGTGTCTGCTCCCATCGCGACGACAAAGCAAGCAAGCCCGGCCCCGAACAGCCAGCGAACCCGCTGCCTGTCGTCCTTCTCACTCGACAGAACCCGGCCGGCCATCAGGCCGAGGATCATTGTCGCCAGTGACGGAATGAAATTCAGCGTCTGATAGCCACCACGATTCGCCCAGAAGCCTCGCCCCCGCCATGACTCTTCGACGCGCGGGAACACGTTCAGCAACCAGCGATCGAACTCCGCCGCTGCATTCGTGTGCTTGTTCCAGGCAGCTGCCCAGCCTTGAAACTGCGACGTTTCCGCATCGACCGGCGACAGATTTTCGGCCAGAAACTCAGTCGTCAGTGCGGACTCGTGTTCGTCCTTTGCTTCGAGAGCGAGCGACGCCGCGCCGGGAATCCGGTCGGCGACGCTGGCCGCCTGGCCATCAGCAGTCGGTTCAAACGCGAACCAGGCACCGTAGCCCAGCAGGATCACCGTTACGCAGGCGAACAGCGTCTTTAGACCACAGTTCCGCAACAGATACAGGAACAGGTATCCCAGACCGATCTGCGTCAACACGTTGACGAACGTGAAATTGAAAACCGAATGGCTGCTCATCCGGGTTGAAAGCAGAACTCCCAGCATGATCAGCACGAAAGCTCGCCAGACGGCGTGCAGGAAACTGCGAACCGGTCGTTCGCCGGTCGCTCGCCGCCTGGACGCCGACAACGGCAGTGACACCCCGACCAGGAACATGAAACTCTGCTGGATCAGATCCCAGAACGAGCACCCGGTCCAGGCAACATGCGACGACTGATAGCTCAGCGTCTGCCACAAAAACCGCCACGCTGACTCGCCGGATGTTCCGTCGAACTGGCCTGCGACCGCAGGATTCCCGCCCACCTGGCTGAGTGCCAGGCCTCCAGACGCCATCGCGAGCATCACGAAACCGCGATACGCATCAATCGACATCAGACGCTGCGGCTGATTGGAATCCATGAGCACACTCTCACGACGGAACAATCTCAAAGGGCGCGAAAACGGACAGTTTCCGCGCGAGAAGTCCTGAGAATGCCCGCCGGGCACGGCCCTCGCAATCAGGAATTCACACCCGGACCGGACCTGCGTCAGAGAACCTGCCGACCGGATCGACCAAGCGAATTTGTCCGGTTTTCGGACCGCCCAGGCCCCTCACGACCTGCCGAATCCTCGTCTCGACACGATTTCCGGGGCGGGCGTATAGTCCGGCCCCTTCCGGCGGCATGGCCAGGTTGCCAGTTCTCGGTCCGCCCAGATTCCGCCCGCTGTGGGCTCAACCACGGACGGTTGTTCCAATGCGAAATCCCTTCCATCAGCTGCTTTTTGCGGCTGCGCTGCTGTTCGTCCCCGTCGGCTGCCAGTCGACGCTCAGGCCCAACGAAACAGCTGATCTGAAACCGCCGAAGTCGCTGCTCGGCGAAGCATTCGATGAGGACGCCGCCCGAGCAAAGGCGGACGCTCGGAGATCCGGCAGCCAGAATTCCGCAATCGCAGCCTCGACGCAGTCCCCAGCTGGACGGCCAGGAGCGTCCAGTTCCGACATCACCCAGGCCGGCTACCGCAACGAAACGGGCCTCGGCCAGTCTGGCGCTTCACAACTTCCGACGCGTCCTCAGCAGGCACAACTCCCCGAAGCCATCGCGCAGCACATTCGTGAGGGCAGCGAAGCCATGGCTCGGCAGGACTGGGACAACGCGACCTTTCACTACGAAGCCATCCTCAGCGCCGACTCCCGCAACGCACTCGCCCACCAGATGCTGGGCCGCATCGGAGACCAGACGCAGCGGTTCGAAAATGCCGAATACCACTACCTGCGAGCAATCGGCGAACGTCGCGACGATCCCAATCTGCGATCCGACCTTGGTTACTCATACCTGCAGCAGGGACGGCTGCAGGAAGCGAAACGCGAACTGCTGAAGTCGCTGGCCATCGACGCCAATCATCAGATGGCGAAGGCAAACCTGGCCGCTGTCGAGGCTTACCTTGGAAACATCAACGCCGCGCTCGCCCTCCTGAAACAGATCAGTTCGGAACAGGAAGCGCATCAGACACTTCACGAACTGCTCAACCGACCGGCACCGGCCCAGCAACGTGATCAGCAAATCCTCAGCCAGCAGGGTCAGGAACTCTCCATCGGCGAGCAGATGCGCATCGCTCGCGACACCGGCAGAGCCGAACGCATTCGTCAGGATGCCCTCAATACTCTTGAAATGCGGGAACGAGTCCGCCAGGCGATGGCGATCGGCGGCCCGCTTAACAAGATGGGACAGGGCTTTGGCGATGAGGAAATCGAAGACATCATCGCTCAGATCCAGAAGGAAGACGGGCAGCAGAAGTACGCAACCGGATCGCCAGTCACTCCGCACCAGAACGGCTCCGCACCACAGTATGACTCCATGCAGCAGTTCGGAGGCTCACCTCAGTTTGGAGCCCCGACACAACAACCCGCCTTCAACACGGCACCACCCCAGCAGCAGCAGTACCCGATGCCAGGTGCGAACGCTGCCCCTGGATCGCCCGGCAACTGGGCAGCTCAACCCAGTCCTGATTATCAGGGTGCAGCTGGCCCTGGGATGACGTTCCAGAATCCACAGTTTGGAACTCCGGCCTATGACCAGCAGGGCTACGGAGCGCAACAGCCACCGATTCAGAATGGAACACAGCCTGGCCAGTTTCACGTGCCAGGCGGCCAACTGCCCGGAAACCAGACACAGTGGAACGGTCAGCCTCAGGGCTACAACCTGACGCAGAACTTTAACCCCGATCGGTCAGACCTGATTCCAGAGACGCAGCCGCAACTTCAACCGATCTGGCGGGGTCCACCACAGAACTACCAGGGACCGGACCAGCCATCCGCGTTCAGCAATCAGCAGCAGTTCGCACCCGCCGGCTCTGGACCTGGAGCTTCCAGCCCCTACCAGAGCTTCCCGAACGAACAGCAGCAATACGCTCCGCCAGGCCAGTTCCAGGCTCCACCACCAACGTCGCAACCAGCGGCAGGCTTCGATAGCCGCAACCAGTACAGCAACGGCTTCGATCCTCAGTACGCTCCGCCAGCGGCTCCGGGCGTCTGGACACCGCAGGGAGCGAGAAGCTCGTACGAAACACAAACCGGTGCCATCCAGCAGCTCGGCTATCAGCAGCCCGCTGGCCAGCCTGGCTCCGCCTCGAACGGCCAGGCACGTCAGAACTCGATGCGGCAGGCAATGCGTCTGGGCATGGCCGCCGGGCCTGGCAGCCTGATTCAAATGGACGGCCAGTCGCGCACCAACCCACCGCAGTCCGGAGCTGCATCGCAGTCGCAGCAGTTCTTCCCGAACAGCACTCAGCAGGACGCAGCCTCTCCGTCCTCGGCCGTCTGGAATTCCGGCTCAACCGGTTTACAGATCACATCGCCGAACCAGAATCTCTGGCAGGCAGCCCCGATGTCGACCGACTCCCGAAACATGCCGCAGTCCGGCAACGGAAATCCAGCGCAGTGGCAGCAACTGCCGTCCGCTCAGCAGCAGCCTCAGTCGTCCACCTGGAACCACCAGAATCAGCGACCCACCGGCGCCATGCAGTCTCAGAACTGGTCGAACACAACAACAGCTGACAGCAACTGGCAGCCCGGAGCGTTCGGAGCCTCCCCCACACTCAGCGACTCCTTCGGTCCGGCTCACATGCTCGACGCCAACCCGGCACTGGCCGACCCTGCACCAACCATGATGACCGGCTTCAACCAGCAGGGCGCCCCGACAACGCAGAACACTGGTGCCACGCGCGTTCCATTTACCGCCCGGTTTCCATAGCACCAGTTGCGAATAACAACCAACCCGCCGATCAGCCGCGCTTGCGGGCAGTCACGTTGACGCCGCTGCCAATGATCAGGTTGTTTCGCCAGGCCCAGCGGTAAACGCGACCCGTCTTCTCGGGCGGCAGCACGGTGACGTCTTCAAAGCCCGCCGCCTCAAACCAGCCTGCCAGTTCGTCCGTCGAGTGGTGATACTGAAACTCGGGCGCGTACCAGTCGAAGTTGTCGCAGACGCGATTCTCCCAGATCGGATGCGTGCTGAAGTTGACGACCTTGCTGAGCGTCTGCTTGAGCAACGGGATGCCACCCCAGAATGCTCCAAACCGGCACCACGGCTCCAGCTTCTCAGGAGCCCACCGCGTCGTCCGCCGCCGCAGAAACGAGTTGAGCACTTCCTGCGGCCAGGTATTGCGACGATAAAGCCAGACGGCCATCCGCCCGCCAGGCCGAACCATCTTTGACACGGCGTCGAAGACCGCTCGCGTTTCCGTGTCGTGGTGCATCACGCCGATCGAGAACGCCAGATCGAAGGACTCGGGCTCGAACGGCAGCCGCTTCAGGTCGGCCTGCACCAGCCGCACGGAATCCAGATGTCCGCAGAGCTTCGTGGCTTTCTCGACCGCTGAACTGTGATCGGCTCCGGTCACCAGCGCGCCGGCCTCGGCCGCGACCTTGCAGTAGCGACCGCCACCGCAGCCAGCGTCGAGCACTCGCTGCCCTGCCAGCTCGCTCAACTTGAAACCCGTCTTCGCCTGAAACGTCGCCCGGTCCTCGTCGTCGTGAGCAACCTCGTAACGATTCCACTGCAGCCCGAAACTCGCCAGGTGCTGCTGTTCGACAAATCGCGGAGTACCTTCAACGACCGGAAACGACCGACCGCAGGCGTCGCACGCCACAGCGTCATCCGAGATTCGCAGCTCCGCCCTGCACTCGGGGCAGATCAGTCGGTCGGGAATCCGATTCACAGCTCAGCAGTCACATCATTTCAGGAAGCAGGTCAGACACCTGGCGGATCATAAGTGTCAACAGCCGAATTCGCCCACGCTGAGACAGCAGCAACTTCGGTTCACTCGTCAGCCGAAAACGGAACCGCTCCAATCACTCGCCCGTATTCGTCTGCCCCTGCTGCTCCAGTAGTAAAGCCAGGTAGGAACGCCGCTCCGTCCGCGTCAGTCCGAGCGACTCGCCAAGCTGCACGACCGCCTGCTGCGCATCGGCCAGTCCAGCCTGATCGGTCACGAGTTCGATCTCCGTAAAGCTGCCGAGCCCGTCAACCTCGTCGACCACGACCTCAAACTCCCGACCATCAAACTGCAGCGAGAACTGCCGCCGCCGCTTGCTCACAGTCGCCACCGGATGAAAAGCGAGAATCTGCAGCACTTCAGCAAGCTGCTCAGTTGTCGCTGCCCCGCCGCCGAGAGGCAGCTCGATCTCTCTCCGCGTCTTCGTCTTCGCGTCGATCTTCGGCCCCTTCCAGGTCAGCCAGTTCTGATCGCCAACCGACCGAATCCGCAACGCCTCGTCCGTCACCGCGAAGTCCCGCACCGGATGATTGAAGTACCGGTCCGCCTGCCGAATTTCTTCGTGCTCCGTCGCCCCCAGCTCCAGCAGCTGAATCACAAACTCATCCACGCCGCCCGACAACGGAAACTTCTGCTCAACTTCAAACTGCTGAGTACCGCTCATCACACACGCCTTCTTTCCGTCAGATATCAGAGTCCCGCTGTCTGCCAACGAATCGTACGAATGCCACGAAGTCTTCCTCATCGAATTGATTCGTATCGTTCGAGTCATGCGTTGGCCAAACCATCTCACACAACTCTCTTCGATGCTCAGTAAGATTACCCCGTCGCCAGCTCTGACCGCAGCGTCACGGCCAGTTTGAGCAGCTCTTCGCGACACTCCGCTTCGCCGTCAGCAGCACTCAGGATCGAACAGACCGGCACTCCCAGCTTCAGAAGCGCACCCACGACCGGGATATCAACCAACTGCGTACTTGACGGCAGCAGGTGTCTGGCAAGCTGCCGCACATCAGAAGTCGGCATGTCTCGTGGCGAGTAAACAACGATCTTCCCCTCGGTCCGACCGCTGCCGCCACACTGCTCCGCAAGCTGCACAGCATCCGGCAGCCAGCCCGATCGACACGCCTCAACATGCCAGCGCATCAGCGGCCAGCCGGTCGATCGCTCGCACTGCTCAGCGGACGCCGGATACCGCGGGTTCACTTCGATCGGCCAGAGTTCTCCTCGCTCGTCGAGAACGAAATCGATCCCAAACAGCCCGATAAGACCCGCAGCATGAACAACCGCCTCACCGGCAGACAAAGCTCTCTCGTTATGCTCCGCAGGCCAGATCGATCCACAATAAACGAACCCATCAGCCCCGGCTTCCGAACATCCAACAAGCTGCGACGACATTCCCAGCAGCCGAACCCCGGCTGCGTTGCCCAGGAACAGCCCCGAGACAACATCGCCGTGCACGAACTCCTGCAGAACGTCGTCACCAGTTGACCTGCCGTCATCAATTCGGACTCCAAGTCCTCCGGCGCTGTTCAGCGACTTTCGCAACCAGACGCTGCCGCAGCCTGGCGCCGCGTTCTCCGCCAACAGTCGAGGCACTCTCAACCCGGCCGAACGCCAGCAATCCGCCAGCCAGAACGGATCGCGTACGAGCCTCAACGACTTCGCCGAACATCCCAGCAGTTCGCGCGACTCAGCCAGTTCTTCAATCAGTTCCGGCGAATTCTCCAGCCCACCGCCGAACACAAAGGGACCGTCCGGCAACGTGGCAGCCAAATCCAGCACACCACGCGGCCAGTCTTCGACGACACAAACCTGCGACGCAACTTCCCGCAGGTCAACATCGCCAAACTGATCGATCGCAAACGCAGCAAAGCCTGCCTGCCGAGCCGACCAGACCGCCGCCCGGGCACTCGCGGAGATCACAATCAGCGGCGACTCGTCAGACATGGCCGCCCGTTACCAGACGAGATAACAGAAATTGGAGCAACACTCAGTCGATATAACGCTGCTTCGGCCAGTCCTTCGCGAGGTCGCACAGCCTGCTGAGGATCTCGCGGTTCGGACTCGTCGCGACGATACCTGGCAGACGCAGCATGTCGGCCCGTTCGTCCATCCACAGTTCGTCGAAGTTGACCGGCTCGCCATTGTGAACCCACACCGCGTCGCCGCCGAGAATTCGAGCGATCTGCAGCGACGCCGGGTGGTCATAAATGTTCGGTGAATGAACCAGTGAACCACCGAACTGCCCCGTCGCCAGCAGCGGATAAACGCTGCCCGGCATGTCGTCCGGAGCAACACCCGTCAGGCCGATTTCCGTGACGTTGCCCGCCCGCTCAACATCGCGATCCTGAAAGCCGATCAGGTAAATGCGGTCGCTGCCGCTCCAGTTGCTGACATCGATCGGTGGCAGCGAATCCAGCACCTGTCGAGCCGGCTGCGAGGTGTCGTCCGGCCCGCACAGAATCCGATCGCCACAGGCTTCAACCCACGTCCCTGTCTCGCCGTCTTCAGGCACGAAGATCAGCGAGTAATGCACGGTCTCGCGCGTTCGGAGCATCAGGATGACGCACCACTGGTCGCCGGTCCGATCACGGAAGTACTTCGTCCCGTCAATCGGGTCGAGCGTGATGACGTACTCGGACTCCGACGCAAACGCCGCGAGATCACCGTTCTCTTCCTCAGCTTCGATCCGACACGCCAGCAGTTCCGGAGCCCGGTCCCGCAGCGCCGCAATCGCCAGTTCCTGCACCGTCAGGTCAGCCAGTGTCAGCGCGTCCGTGTTGGAACTACCCGACGACTTGCCTTCCAGCGAGATATTGAACTGCCGCAGCTTCTTCGCGATCGCCCCACACCACCGCAGAATATCTGGACCATGAGCTGACAGAGCATCCGTCAGCGTTTTGAGTTCCACAGTCATCGTCTTTCCTCCGCGAATCTCCACGTCGTTCTCGTTCCCACGCTCTGCGTGGGAACGCATTATCCGGACGCTCCGCGTCCAAAAATCGACGCGAAGCGTCGACAAGCACTGTTCCAGCGCGGAGCGATGGAACAAGTCGAGACAGCTACTTCGCAAACGCCGGATCGTTCGGATTGCCGCGTGACATCAGGTACGCCAGCAGGTCGAGCACCTCGTCCGTGTTGAGCTGGTCGAGCAGCTTGGCCGGCATCAGCGACGTCGGCGATTCGAGAATCTCGTCGATGTCCGACCGTTTGACCTCGACGACTTTCGTTATGTCGACCGGATCAACCAGCACGGTCAGCGTCCCGTCGACATCGTTGAGAATCCGTCCGGTATAGGTCTTGCCGCTGTTTGTCGTGATGATCGACGCGCGGTACTGGTCCGAAACAACCTTACTCGGTTCGACATTCGCCTCGATGACGTCCTTCGTTCCGAAACGTCCGGCCAGGTTCGTCAGGTCCGGCCCCGTGCTCCCGCCTTCGCCGGAGAACCGGTGACAAGTCACGCAGCGAGCCGCCGAGAACGCTCGTTTGCCGTTTTCAAAACCGCGTCCGGCCAGGCCTGCCTTCGTCAGTTCAAGCAGTTCTCCGGTCGCCCAGACCTTGCCAGGCCCGATCGGCTTCGGCAGTTCGCTCTCCTTCGGAGCATTCGCGGCGACGTCGCTTTCCAGTGCCCTGCGTTCGGCGTCCGTCGCGTTGGCCAGAAACTCGCTCTGAATGTTCTGCAGGAAGCCGACGTAACTCGCGCCGCCGCTCTTCTTCGAGTGCTCCGCAATCCACTCAATGAACTGCCGCCGCTGCTCCAGAGTCCAGCCAAACTTCATGTTCCGCAGACAGAGCGCAAAGTGAACCTGATCGAGGTTCGGCATATTGACGAGCATGCTGGCAACCGTGCCGCCATATCCTCGGTTTCGAGTCAGCACGTCAGGAATCTCAACTTCGTTCGACTCCGACTGCCCCGGCTCCATCAGCTTCAACGTCTTTGCAATGACTGTCGGCGAGTTCAGATAGACGAGCATCTGACACAGCTCACGATTCAGATTCGACGACCGGCTCGGGTAGAACGCGTCCAGCTGCGATGCCAGCTGCGACCTCAATCCAATCGCCGGTTCGCCCTGGCGAACAAACAGCAGTGAGTAAGCCCGCAGCAGTTCGAGCTTCTCAGTCTCAGAGAGAGCTGCGACGTCGAGTTCCATCAGCCGCTTTACCAGGTTTTCCGTACGAAAGTCAGTACGACCTTGGCGAGAAAAGGCGATCGCAGCGGTGATCAGAGCTTGAGGTCGCTCTTCAGAAACCAGGATTCGCGTCAGTTCATCTTCTGAAAAGTTCTGCTCGACCACGATTCGAGCCGAATAGCGAATATGCCGGTCATCGTGCCCGAGATACTTCGCCGCAAACTGTTTCTGTTCGTCGCTGGCCGAGCCAGCGACGTGCAGCGACTCCAGTTGCTGTCGCAGTTCACGCAGTCGAGCCAAGTCCTCACGAACAATCTCGGTCTCAGTCGTCGGCTCGTCGCCCGTGTATGTGACCCGAAACAAAGCCGAGTCCGTGTTCCGACCACCAATTGTGAAGTACAGAGCCCCGTCTGGACCGACCGCGACATCCGTCAGTGGCAGTGGTGTGCGGGCAACGAACTCTTCCTTCTTCCCGACGTAGCTCGACCCCTGCGGCGTCAGATGGATCGCGTAGATCGTTCCAAACGTCCAGTCGCAGCAGTACAAGGCTCGCTGATACTTCGCCGGAAACTTCGTCCCGGTTCCGAAGCAGACTCCAACCGGCGAACCCGGTCCGATGTCGACGACCTGCGGCAACGAGTCCGCGTAATAAGTTGGCCACTTGCCCGTGCCGCTACGCCAGCCAAATTCGCTGCCGCTGGTCACATGCACGATTCGAGTCGGGCGGTACCACGAGGTGCCCATGTCCCATTCCATGTCCGCGTCGTACGCGAACAGCTCGCCTTCCGGCGTAAAGTCAAAGTCGTACGGGTTGCGGTAACCGACGCTGACCATCTCCCAGGTCTTCCCTTCCGGATCCGTCTTCGCGACCCAGCCACCAGGAGCCAGCTTGCCGCGAGCGTGTCCGCGGGCATCCCACTGACGAGGCAGCAGATGATCCTCGCTCCAGTTCGACGGGATGCGGCTCGAAGTGAAATCAGCTGGCGGATCAGTGTGGTTGCCCGCAATCACGTAGATCGACTTGCCATCCGGGCTCAGACGCAATGCGTGCGGACCATGCTCGCCGCCGCCTCGGAAATCCTTCAGCTTCGCGACCTTGTCGAGTTCCCCGTCGCCATCCGAATCCGTCGCTCGGTAAAAGCCGCTGCCCGGTCCGCCGTTGATCGACAGGTACAGCGAATCGAACGCCCACAGCATTCCCTGAGCCGACGTGACCGGCAAATTGAGCTTCTCAACCCTAGTCTCCTCGTCGCTGCCCAGCGAAGCCGGCGTGATCCGATAAAGCCCCTGCCCTCCCTGGTCGCTGGCAATGATCCGGCCCTTGTTGTCGAACGTGATGCAGACCCAGGATCCCTGCACGTCCTTCGGCACGTTGTAGAGCAGTTCGACCTGAAAACCGGGCTGCGTCAGAAAAACTCCAGGCGGCACGGCACCTTTCAGCAGACTGCTGCCACCACCACCGGGGTTCGAGAAGACATCACCCCACGGCCCAACGCCCATCTGCCCTTCGGTTTTGATTTCGTACAGATCCTTGAACCCGCGATCCTTCGCCATCGTCCACGAGGCGTCCGACACGACGTACTCCTTCGAGCCATCCGCCTTCGTCAGGACGAGCTTCAACGCGAACCCGCCAGTGCCGCCTTCGTTCGTCACGTCGGCGACGATCTCGTTTGCGCCCTGCTTCAGAGCCTTCGTCACGTCTACCGTGACCGGGTCCGACCACTCGCTGCTGCGGGCAACAACTTCGCCGTTCAGCCGCACTGTCATTCCGTTATCGCAGGTCGCGATCAGAGCCGCCGACTTCGCGTTCGCCTCAAATGACTTCCGAAGAAACGCCGTCTGAGCCGCCGAACCCTGGTTCCAGATCCAGGTCACCGCCGGCCCGCCAGACACATCCGCCTTCTTCGCCGGCGCGACGGTGTTAACGATCGACCCGTCAACCCCAAGAGACACGGACTCCTGGACTTCCGGCTTCTGCGTTGAAACCTGAGCCTGAACCGAAGACAGCAGAACGGCAACAACTGCCGGGGCAACAGCGAACGAACTTCGGATGCGCATAAGAAACTCCACGATAAAGAAATCTCGCGCAGAGTCGCTGAGCGACAGAGATCAGAACGTTATCTCTGCAACTCAGCGTCTCTGCGCGAGCTAATGCCAGACAGTAGGGAGCAGGCCGGTTCAAACGCAGCGCCGCTCCGGCAGCTTGTTCGAAATCTCAATTCGCTGCCGGAACATCGTCGCTGCGCTCCTCGGTCCGGCCTACGGAACCTCAGCCTTCGACGCGTGACTTCATGAACGCCAGAGCGTCCGTCGCGAGGGCTTCTTCCGTGCCGTACATGCGGCGCCAGATCTTCGTGGCGGCAGCCAGGTCCGGCAGAGCGAGGCCGAACGCTTCGACCATCATCCAGCCGTCATAACCAACTTCCTTGAGAGCGGCGAACGAGGCGTCCCAGTTGATGCCACCCTTGCCCGGCGTCGAACGATCGTTTTCGGAAATGTGGACGTGGACCATCTGGTCCTTGCAGTCCTGCACCGCGGTGCGAATGCACTTCTCTTCGATGTTCGCGTGGAACGTGTCGTACATCATCTTCAGGTTCGGATGGCCGACCTCGCGGCAGAAGCGGGCGGCGTCCGCAGCACAGTTCACGAAGTAGCACTCGAAGCGGTTCAGGTACTCAAAGACCAGCGTCACGTTGTTGGCCTGAGCGTGATCAGCGACCTGGCCGAGCACATCCTGGCACCAGTTCCACTCGTCATCGGTGCGGGCGACGCCGCGAGCCGCGAACTCACGGAAGCCCAACAGTTCTTCGGTTTCCGGAAATGAACCCAGTGCCGAGTGCAGCGGGCCGCAAAGATGCGTCGCTCCACCAGCGGCAGCACAGTCGACCGCCAGCTTCAGGCGATCGACGGCCTTTTGACGCACAGCGGCATCCGGCGAAATCGGATTCTCTTCGTCGGTGCTGACGGTGACCGACGTACGGCCCAGACCCAGTTCGTCGAGCTTCGCACCGATCTTCGCGAAGTTGTCGACGTCCATGTTGAAGATCGGCAGTTCGACACCGTCGTACCCGATCTCCTTGAGCTTCTCGAGCGTCGGGAAGTCCGCTTCCTGAACATCAGCCGTCCACAGCAACAAGTTGAATCCGTACTTCATCGTCGTTGTCTCCTGAGTTCACCGCGTCTCATCACGACGCGAACGAGTAGTCAAAATGCTCGCGAGGCAGCAGGTCGTCGACGCGCTCGCAAACGAGATTCCAGCTTTCAGCCAGGGCCTCTTCCAGCGTGTCCGGAAGTTCCGCCAGCCGGACTCGAAGCATGATTTGATTCAGGCGGAATCGCAAGCGGCCCACGTCCGTGTAGTCCCGCATGAATTGAGCCTCGCGGAAGCGTTCGATCAGCCACGCCAGCCGGTCGGACGTCTTCGTCGCCATCCGGTTAACTGACTCCTCGATCGCCGCCGCGTCGACCTCGTCCAGCAGCCCGTAATAGTGGTCGAGCAGCTCCGGATGCCGGTCAATCAGTGCCCCATCGAGCTGCAGTTCCGTGACGATGTGGCCAAGAAACGCACAGCGAGCGCCGCCGTCCTCGTCGCCAATCGCCTCTCGAAACAGCCGAGTCAGTTCGCCACTCGTCTCGACAAAGCATCGCGTCGAGTGAAACCAGCGGTCGTCTTCCAGATGCTGCAACGCCCCGGCCGCGACTTCCGCCTCGAACGATCCCGAACCATCCGCAAACGGCTCCACCCGTCGAGCCCGCAGCCGCATCCGCCGATCCACCACCGACAACATATCCGGCAACCCGGTCGCCACTGCGAACACAGGCCGGTCGAGAAACCGGATGGCGTGAGCGAAATAGTTCATGTGGAAAGGCAAAACTCAGAAGGCAGAAGGATGAATGAGGAACTTAATTGGCCTCAGCCTTCCGCCTTCTCACTTCTGCCTTAGTAAGCACCGCAAACACTCGTACCGGGCCACCGGTACCCTGTTCGATCTTGATCGGGGCGATGATCACCTGAAAACCGCGCGGGGGCAGCTTCTCAAGGTGAGCGACGTTTTCCAGACCAAAGCGACCGGCGCCGTTGACGATGTGGTGCACGGCGAAGTCTTTTGAGATGCCTCGGTCGATGCTCAGGTTGTCGATGCCGACGCCTTTGGCTTTGCGTTCCTTCATCAGAAACGTCGCGGCCTCGCCGGAGAACGACGGGAAGTGCAGTTTGCCCATCGCGTCCTGATTCTTGTACCGCGTGTAGTTCCAGAAGAAGCGGCCCCAGCCGGTCTTCAGAAAGACGATCGCTCCGTCCGGAATGCGACCGTGCTCGGCTTCCCAGGCTTTGATGTCGGCGACGGTCAGCTCGGTGTCATGATCCATCTCGGCCCGCACGGAGATGTCGATGACGACTCCCGGCCCGAAGAGCAACTGCGGATCGATCTGGGCGACGGTCGGCTGGTTCTTCTCGAAGTGGTTCGGCGCGTCGATGTGAGTGCCCAGGTGCTCGGGCATCGAGAACGCCTTCGACAGCACGCCGTCCTTCTCGATCGTCGCGATCGTTGTCAGCTCAAACGGCTTGTAGTCGCCGCCAGGCCAGTAGGGATTCTTCTCGTTCAGAGTCCAAGTCAGATCGACGATCTTCGCCTTCCCAGCCGCCAGGTCCGCGAGCGTCACGCTGCCGGACGCGTCGTCCTGAGCCACCGCCATCCTCAGCGACAGACAGGTCATCACCACAGCAGACAAGACACGAACAGCCCGCCAGTTCCCGTTGCTCGACTTCATTTCTCACGATCCTT
>JAPOLP010000921.1 GCA_029977045.1 Planctomycetota bacterium | reverse complement strand
TGGTCCATGTACGAAATGACGGCGTAGTAAGCCGCCAGCTCGCCGCAGATTTCCTCTGGAGTGCGAGGCCACTTGAAGAGTTGCTCGTCCCGACCGTCGAAGTTGCCGTGATCGAACGGGTGCCGGGCCGCGAAGTTCTTCGGCAGCGGCATCGAGTCAGCGTCGTACTTCTTCTCCCAGCCGGGCGGCAGCAGCAGCGGATCGTGCGGTGAGGTGAAGTTGACGTGGAGGAAAAACGGCTGCTCCGACTTTGCGGAATCCTCGATCAGCGACACCGCCGCGTCGGCAAACTTCGAGCTGATGTCCGGCGTGAGCCCAACACCCAGCTCAGGAAACAGCTTTCCGGCGTCGTCCTGAAAGATCCAGCCGCGATAGCCGGTGACAGGCCGGCCTGCCCAGTCGAACTGTGGCTCGTAGAACTTCCCGCCGCCGCCTCGGTACAGACCTCTGGTGGCGGAATAACCTCGCTGCACCGGCACGCCGTCGTTGTGCCATTTGCCGACGTAGAACGTCCGGTAGCCGGCGTCGGCGAACCAGCGAGACATCGTTGGCAGCTCCGGTTTGATGCCGCGTCCGAAGTCGAGCACGCCGTTCCGGAAGCTGCTGGTGCCCGAAAGAATCTCGGCCCGGCTTGGCGTGCAGATCGGATTGCCGCACGTCGCCCGAGTGAACGCCGTCCCCGACGCAACCAGCCGATCAAGATTCGGCGTCTGAATCCGGTCGTTGCCCAGAGCGTGAATCGTGTCCGGTCGCTGGTCGTCACTGACCAGCAGCAGAATGTTCGGACGCTCGGCGGCGCTGGCCTGAATTTGCGATCCGGAAGCCGTCGCTAGAAGTGTCGCCGCAACGGCGACGCTCAAGGTCAGAAATCGAACGGCTGAGCTGATCATGCGAGGCGTCTCCTGAAGTCGAATGGACGGTGCAGGAGCAGAACACCGAATGCGAGGCCGGGTTGCAAGTCAATCACTCAGCAAGTCGACCGCTGACTGGTTTCTGAGAACCGGATCGGCGTCTATACTCCTGCGGTTTCGTAGCGAGCGTGCCGGGCGGTTTTCGCCCAGTGCTGGATCGCTGCGGCTTTTGTCACGCTTAGCCTTCTCAACAGGTGTCAGGGATGTCGGAATCTGCTCAGCCGTCGAAGATCCTCATTGCCGACGACAACGAACAGAACTGTGAGCTGCTGGAAGCCTATCTGGCTGACGGCGATTACGAGGTCGCGATGGCCTTCGACGGTCAAGAGACGGTCGACCGCGTCGCGTCGTTTCAGCCGGACATCATCCTGCTCGACATTATGATGCCGCGGATGAGTGGCTACGAAGTCTGCAAGAAGCTCAAGAGTGACGTGGCCACGGCGGGCATCCCGATCCTGATGGTCACCGCGCTGAACGAGATGGGCGATATCGAAAAGGCCGTCGCCGCCGGCTGCGATGACTTTCTGACGAAGCCCGTCAACCGCCTCGAACTGACGACGCGTGTGAGATCGCTGCTTCGCGTTCGACACCTGACGAACGAACGCGATCGACTGCTCGAATACCTGAAGGAAGTCGAGCGGGAAGAGGCTGGCGACGCGGAATAGCCCGCGTCCTGCTGGTGACCTTGGACGTTCGCTGTTTCTGTCTGCACGCTGTTTGTGTCAGCCCTGAGGAACCCGCCAGTGTGGGACGACCTGATTCCAATCGTTGAGGCGGGACTCGACCGTTATCTCACGACGTCCGCCGATTGTCCGCGACGTCTCGAAGAAGCGATGCGGTACTCGATCGAAGCCGGCGGCAAGCGGCTGCGACCGGTGCTCGTGCTGATGGCCTGCGAAGCGTGCGGCGGCAACGTTGAAGATGCCGTACCCGCCGCGGCCGCGATTGAGATGATCCACACGTACTCGCTGATTCATGACGACCTTCCGGCGATGGACGACGACGATCTGCGTCGTGGTCGGCCAACGAATCACAAGCAGTTCGACGAAGCGACGGCGATCCTGGCCGGTGATGGACTGCTGACTCTCGCGTTCGACATACTCGCGCGAAACATTCAGCCGGCAGAAGTCGCGATCAGTTGCGTCGCCGATCTCGCATCTGCAGCTGGTGTCGAAGGCATGGTCGGCGGCCAGATGGCGGACCTGCAGGCCGAGCGGGGTATCGAGCCCGGAGCCGACGGGCTTTCAGTTCTCGAAGCGATCCACCTGCGGAAGACCGGTCGGCTGCTGCGTTCGAGCCTGACGATGGGAGGCCGGATTGCTCGCGCCGATGACGCGACGATCGAAATGCTCGATCACTTTGGAAAGTGTGTTGGCCTGGCGTTTCAGATTGCGGATGACCTGCTCGATGTGACTGGCGATGTCGCCAGAATGGGGAAAGGGCTTCGCAAAGACGCGGATCACGGTAAACTCACCTACCCCGGTTTGCTCGGGATTGATGAAAGCCGTCGCCGGGCCGAGTCACTGATTGACGACGCCCGCCGCTCGATCGCCCCACTGGGTGACCGAGGCCACCGGCTGGATGCCGTGGCGCGATTTATTCTGGAAAGAGACCACTGATGAAGCTCGAACTGCTGCCCGAGATCAAGTCACCGCGAGATCTGGATAAGTTCACCCCGGCCCAGCTGGAACAGCTCGCCGCCGAAATCCGCGAGGTCCTGTGTTCGGTCGTCGAAGACCGGGCCGCTCACTTCGCCAGCAATCTGGGAGTCGTCGAGCTGTGCATCGCACTGCACCTCGTCTTCGACTTCTCGAAGGACCGCCTGATCTGGGACACGGGCCATCAGATCTATCCGCACAAGCTGGTTACCGGTCGGTACAGTGAGTTCCAGTCGATCCGCACACGCGGCGGCATCATGGGGTATCCGAATCCGGCTGAGTCGGATTACGACCTCTTCATGACCGGGCACGCCGGCAGCAGCGTCTCAACAGTTGCCGGCTTGAAGGCCGGCGATGATCTGCTCGGCCACGACGACCGCCGCGCCGTCGCGGTTATCGGTGACGGAGCCCTGCCGTCGGGCATCGTCTGGGAAGCGATGAGTAACGCGGTTGGGCTCAAGCAGG